>CAIVGC010000311.1 GCA_903905335.1 uncultured Methylococcaceae bacterium | reverse complement strand
TCAAATCGCCCAATGTTTTTTACAATACGTGCTTCTAACAGGTGCATTAAAGCTCACCTTTAGACAAGTTCAGTGCCCACACCAAAGCTTCCAGTTGCTCCAACAGACTTACAAGACCTTCTTGGTCTTTTGCCTCAACAGCTAAATCGTCCCCCTCTAATGGATAAGCTTGATTTATTGCCTCGGTTAGTTCATCAAAGTTAACGGATAAACAAGAGATATCAATATACTTTTTAACAAGCAAATGCTGCAAATTTTGATATTTTGCATGGATAGCTAGATTAAGCGTAATTGACAAAGGGGTATTATCAGGCTCAACTTGCCTCTGCCAGTTCTGACGTAAGCTTTCAGCAGAAAATAAATCGTCTAACCGTGAGGCCATAATATTAGTTTGGTTGCCAAGTAATGGCCAATAATCTAACAAAAAAATAAATCAAAACCCAAATCAAACCAGTGGCCACGTAATAACTATAATTAGGAATACGAAA
Source organism: uncultured Methylococcaceae bacterium (assembly GCA_903905335.1). Taxonomy (GTDB): domain Bacteria; phylum Pseudomonadota; class Gammaproteobacteria; order Methylococcales; family Methylomonadaceae; genus Methylobacter_C. The sequence goes on along the minus strand of CAIVGC010000311.1, from coordinate 1,884 downwards.
ATAACTACGCTTAATTGTAGTCAATATTAACGGAGTTTCTGTTATTAGCTGTAAGCGTATATGTGCTTTCAACTTCTGTAAATAATCAGTCACTTTATCTGAATTAAGGCTATATCGACCGCAAAAACCATCTTGTAGACAAAAATAATAAACCTCATAGACTATAGGCAATGTTTCTGGTTTAGCCAGGGCATTATCTAGCAATTCATAGAACAAATCGCCGGCATTCGACACTTGATACAATTCTTGTTGCAAAGGCGGCCACTCCAAATGCTGAGTATCCAAAATCATCATTTTAACCATTTCATCACAATGTGCGATCAGTGGAAAAATAACGAAATAGGCATCACGCTCTGAATATTGCTCGGTAATAACAGCACGCAGATCTTCTAACTGAGTCCGTATCTGACTGCGTATCCCTACCAAATCCAACATTGCGACAGTCGACTGCTTTTGGGCTTCCCGTATTGGCAGCAAAAAGTCATTAAAAGTGCCTATCATTTTCCATAAATTGGAATTCATATACGCTCACCGACGCTGTTGTTAAATGTTTCATCCAGTATTTCCCAACGCGCCTCTACCAAAGCATCAGTCAGCCATAAATTGAGTACGCTTCCTACATGCTGAACAAAGCTTTCGATTAATTCATTACCCTCATCCATTTGAGGTTTAAATTGCAAATAATAAATTTGTTGAGTCTGATGCCCTTCCCCGTAGGGTTGTTCTTGCAGTCGTATCTCAATTAACCGATTGAACACTTGCTTAAAATGCCCTTCCGAAACGCTACCTAGGGCTAACAAAATATCACTGACATTCTGACCATTAAGGCAGGTATGATGCATGATAGTCAGCAAATGAATATACTGACTAATATTATCCAACTGGCTATTTTCTGCATGAGGAATAACGTCATCTAAAAGCTCCCATTGCACACCCTGCATTTGTCGACGAAATGCATTCAACTCATAAGTACTTTGCAAAATTTGGTCATACCAAGGTTGTTGCCATAGGGCATCAATCAGTAATATACGAGGTTGTTCGAAGGCAGCTGGAAAATGCGGCACCAACCAATATAAATAACCACCACCTTCTTGAACAGGACCGCGTTCTATCTCATAAGAGCCATTACCTCCGGACAATATGCCGGGTCTTAGAGGCAACATGCCCTGCTCACTGGCTTCATAAACACCTATAACTTTCTGCAACTTAAAGCCAAATTGTGGCTCAGGATGTCTGATCGCATAGCGCTCTTGACTGCCATCACAAGTAATCGGTTGAGCCTGAATATGCTGATTATTGACTACAGGCACCGTAAACAAATGGAATACATTACGATTCAAACGAAGCTGACGAGGCCAAGGTTGATCACACTCTAAAACCACCGTAAATTGCTTCCAATTCCGAGGTGCGCTAGGTAATGCTAAATCTAGATACAATTCTTGTTGCGGGAAATGAAAATAATAGCGTTCTGTTTCCATAGGATGCTGCCAGTCATCAGTCGCTATATCGACAGGTGGAATACCTAAACTGAACTGACAGTCTGCTCCTGATATTTCGGCATCATAGCTACCAAATTGAACACTTGCATTAGTCAATGATTGTTTCAAAAAATGCCAAACTTTAAGTGACAAAGTCAGATCATTTAAATAATCAATATGTAAACTAACCGTTTCCGGTTGTTCGTTTAGTGGATAATTCGCTTGGAATGTCAATAACAACTGGCAACCTTGTTCAGAGCCCAACCCTTGCTTAACCGTCTCCAGACTCATTGGCAGTATGCGCATAGCACGCGTGGTTGAAAACATAATTCGCCCGCCTTTATCTGGCTGCAAACCTAGTTCAGTTCCTATTGGTAGATTGAGAACTTCGGTAAGATGGCCAGTA
>CAIVGC010000310.1 GCA_903905335.1 uncultured Methylococcaceae bacterium | reverse complement strand
TGCCGTGTTATCTGGCAAAAGTTCATTTTATGTCTATGCTGACCATCTCAATGCTCCACGGGCGATTAGCGATAACGCTGACGCTGTGGTTTGGCGCTGGGATAGCGAAGCCTTCGGCACCAAAGCCGCTATCGGAACAACGCTTACCTATAATTTACGCTTCCCTGGGCAGTATTATGACCGTAGTACAGGCTTGCATTACAACGGATTCAGGGATTATGACCCTGCGATCGGGCGGTATATTGAGAGCGATTTAATTGGATTGGCTGGGGGGGTTAATACTTATGGGTATGTGGAGAATAATCCTTTGAGTTATGTTGATCCGTTAGGGCTATGGCATTACACATCAACTGCTGGTGGGCCAGTCGATGATACTACTGCACAGTTTCTTACATGTATGGACAGCTGCGTTGGAGCTCGTCATCCTGACATTCCTGAATTAAGCGACTTAATTGTTTCAGGCGCAAAAGAAGGTGGTCATTCACCAGGTAGTGCTCACGAAACTGGACAAGCATGCGACATTACTAAAAGAAGAAATCATGATCTAACAAGGGATGATGTACAAACATGTTATACGAATTGTGCTAACAACACTTCCTATGGACAAGAAGAAAGCGATCATTATCATATCCAAACGAGACCTGGGCGAAATGGTGCTACTGGCTTTGCTACAGGGGTGCACTAACAATGAAATGGCTCATCATTTTTCTATTTTTAATATCTAATGGGTTTCCTGTAAAAGTTAATGCTGATTGTTGGAAGTCTGTATCAAATTCTAAAGTCTATGAATCTTGGCGAAATTCAAATGATGAGAAATTTCTCAGTGTAAAAGGTGATTTTCAAGGCAATGGACAAATGAATTTTGCTAGAATCGAAATTTCATGTAATGCTAAAAATTTAGCTCTATTTGCTTATACTAAGAATAAATCGCACAAATTCAATCGTCATTTTTTAACTTACATCCCTACAGATCAATTGCAAGCTTATGGAGTGCGATTGAAATCTTCAAATATATACAATGGTGCCTGTGCCAAAGGTTATTTTGAATGTGAACCTAAACAAGAAAGTGCAAAAATCGAGTTTGATTCAATCGAATTATTTAAATATCAAGGTGTAAAATCGATATTTTATTGGGATAAAATTACTAATAAATTTATGCGGCTGTGGACCGAGGATTAGCTAAGCAGGATGGGTAGAGGCGAAAGAGACTGGGAAAGTATTATAAAAAAACAGTTTAAATCGGCAAATATACAGGACGAATGTGTGGGCGAATGCAATTCGCCCACACAGGATCCATGTATATCCCTTAGAAACTATGAATATTGCTTATCTAAATGAAAACTTAGTACGAATTTAGAATACTTTTACAATCTCGATAGCTGAAACCCATCAAAAAAGACTACATCTTTTTTTTGCCTAAATAATATTCATAAATAGGTAACTATAATGAAAGTTATTGCTATTTGTTTTATTTATTTTTTATTTTGTCAATTCGCTTTCTGTGCTGAAAATGATAATTGTCCGCACTATTCCTACTCAGTTGGAAAATTGAATTGGAATACAGATAATGATGAAATCGTTGTTCATGCTGGGCTCCCTAATCCTGATTCACCATCATTTGAAACTGATTTAGTTTTTTGCAAAAAAAATAAAAGTTTATTTTCTTATAAAGGAGATGCCACGTTTATTGGAATGTATCCATTAGCTGACGTAAGTCAGAAGATCGTTACTCTATGGGTATCAGGTAATGGCACCTACTTTATTAGGATTTTTGGTTATTTAGATAAAAAAGTAAGCGTATTGTTGGATGTTCCATCATTTTCACTTCCTGAGCTAATATATTTATCTAGCATTGAAAAGAAAGCCGATCCATCAATTATTATTTCTAAACGCGTCAGCGCCCAAACAGGTCCAGAAGTATTATTCTTTGCAGAAATATTTAGTTGGAGTGGTAATGCATACAAAAGCAATGGATTAGTTGAATGGGATAAAAGATTGAATTTATCTAAATAATATATCGTCCTGTGAGCAAACAGTTTTATTGCTTGCCCACCATTTGCTGATAAACGATGGGGTGAGGCGATAGCCGAAATCCATCAAAACAAAGCTCACACATGCATAAAAACAAAGAAAATTGTATTTTAAATCAACTTCACCACAAAGACCCGACCCTCGTTGGGATGGGTTTCGGCTATCGCCTCTACCCATCTTACGGCCTTATAAGTGCTTTAATAGTTATTCTTATTTTTTGGTGTGGTTCCGCTTTATCTGATCAGTCATCTAAAATTGACCGCACTTTTACAAAACATGGTGATGTCACTGGTGATGGTGAATCAGAAACATTGACAGTCCATATTACCAGCATGTCAATTGAAACTCCTTTCAAATGGTCATTTATAATTTCTGATTTAAACGGTGCAACAATATACCGAGTTGTTAGAGATGACACTTGGTTAGATAATTTTTTTAAGGATAATGGCTACGTAATCAGGTGTACTGACTACACCAGCTGCAAAGAACGTTATTATTTTAACGATATTCCTATTGCAATATTTGCAAGTTTAAAGCCGTCTATCAAAGGTTGGGTTCTAAACAAATATACTAAGTCGAACTTACATAATACAGCTAGTGCTTATTTAACTAAGCAGGGTATTTCAGCTGAAAATATAACTGTAACTATAGAAGAAATGCGTAAAATTTTGCAAAAGCCTGGATTTCGTAGCATTAACATTCCTATTTCACCTGTGGAATCATCTGCCCCGATGATTTGGGTTCCCAGTATTAAGGAATTTGTACCTTACTATCAAGAATAAATTTTTACACCTATATTCGGAAAATATTGTGTTGTGACTTACGAAACTGGACAGCCATGGGCATTGGCAAAATAAGGAATAATTATCTTGAATCAACCAGACTCTGTAAATTTTTACATGAACCCAATAGTTAGCAGAACTACTGTTATTCAAGATGCCCAAACAAAATACAAATACTTACAATGAGACACTTCAAGATGTTCATACCATTAAGAATATTATTCATATTGCCAACATTATTTTTTGTCCAAAATGTTATTGCAAAAAATCAATGCCTTGGCACCTTCTCTAGTTATGAATACAACGCAGAAAGCGGTGACATTCAGGGGGTAGAAATTAAAGTTGTCTATACTAGGCTTGGAAAACAAGCAGCGATACAATTTTCTGAGGGGGAACCTGGAGCTTTAATTGTTGTTCCTATTGCGTGTGACGGCTCTAACTTTTCTTTCAAAATCCCAAAAACATATGATATTTTATCCGCAAATTTTGAAGGTGTAATTTCAAAAAAAAATCTGTCTGGTAAATTGATTTATGAGAATGGTGCAAGTGGACAGTTGATTCTACCGCGTAAAAAAGGATTTTGGGATTGATGAGCAGAGACTTCTATTACATCCTAACTCTACACATATACCTATGTAGTCAAATGGGCAGCGCTTTTCTGCCCATATCATTTTTCAATAAATGGTTGCCAAGCCTTAACACTGCTTGGCCACATTGTAAACTTCCCTTCATATTTTTATCGATACTGATTTTTTTATCTACAAATGCAATAGCAACACCATGCGATAAGATAGATCATCGACTTAATGAACAACGTAAAGTTGAACTTGGGACTGTAATTTCTCAACAATTACAGGTTACAAATATTGATGTTTTACAATCATTTAAGTTAGATGCTTGGAGCATTATTCTAGTTGACACACATGAGTCTGATGAAGCTTTTCTATTTTATTCGGGAGACCCAAAAACCAATCACTATATTACTTTATGGAGTGGTTCTGCAAAAATTGATGAAGAACAAAATATCAACAACTGGCTTATAACCAATGCTCATGACATTCCAGTTGATTTAGCCAACTGTTTTGCTTGGTACGTTACAAAAGGTCGGAATATGTAAGCAAGGGTGGGCAAGAAAGCAATGCCCTCCTTAACAACTCAGGTAGTTAATATATACACCTATGTTTGGAATAATCATTTAGGCTGGATTATTCCTTGGGGGATTGAACTTACAGATGCACAAATTGCAAATATCATTTTCAATGAAACAAAGTCTTTTTCAGGCCCTAATCTAGATCAAGCAAGATCAAATATTGCGCAGGTGGTCATCAATGGAGATAACGCTCTCGGCGATAATAGACCTGCTACAGCGCCAACAACTTCAACAGTCCCTGCTGCTGAGCAGCAGACTTACCAAGCATGTAAAACCGCAGTGACTGCTGCGCGAAATACTCGTACAAATACTGGAATCGACCCAACGAATGGCGCCATGAATTTTAATTTTCGCAATAATAACTCAACAGCAGCATTTTTTAATTTGCCGATACAAACTAAAATCGGCCCATTAAACAACAGCTATACAGGTGGCAGACTAAATTCCAGTGGTATCTATGCGAATACATATGGGGTTAACCATTGAGGAATAGAATTATTCTGATTGTAATCCAGTTTTTACTGGTTACTAATGCATTTGGGCAAGCTGTAGACTTTGATAAATTTGCTGATAGTTATCTCGCTGGGCTTGAAAGCTCTGAAACTGCCGTGCTTTACACGGCATGCACTACACAAGCCGGAAAAGCAGTTTTATTATTCAGCCTTGATGCTAAACAAGGAAGGATTTTAGAATTAAAAAATGGCAAAGTTATAAATACTGCTCCTGTAAACATAACACGCCAAAGTGCTTCAATAGATCTATCAGAAACACAAGGCGGATTGTATACATATACCGTGATAGAGAATCATGTGAAAGATTTGTTAGATTTACCTTTTACGTTTGTATTACCTGAAAATGTTAAGAGCATTTTGACATTTACGCCAAGCCATAAATGTATAGACAAGCCGCCAAAAGAAATATCGGGGACATAGCCTAGTAGTTTATGTAGGGTGGATTCGGAGCGATAGCGCCTATCCACCACAAACGGAGCGATAAACTAACCTACACTTGGATGCTTCCTCGTGAAGTTTTTTTTGTTCGATTGTTTTCGATCTTGCGTGTGTGCGGCGGTTTGCTATCGCGAAACCACCCTACAACTTACGAATTTTTAAATCTACCGATAAAGAAATGACCGCCATTGCTATTGAGCTTAAGGTTTTAATAGAGCAGATGCGTGAGCAAATTCAGAATATTGAATGATGTTTTAGCCATGTAGGTTGGGGTGAAGCAACGCGAACCCCAACAAGTCGCGTGTTGCGTTGGGGTTCGTTATCACTCACCCCAACCTACGGGCTGACAGTTCCCGCTTTGCCAAAGGCGGATAGGGGATTTTTAAAAAGCGCAGGGGCTACCGCCCCCTGCACCCCCGAAAGGGCCGAATCACCCAAAGCGCCAAATGCTCAACGCCGCTGTGCCCTACGCAGTCCCAGCAGACCGAGACTCAACAAGGCCAGAGTGCCTGGTTCAGGTACGGCGTTACTCGCGGCGACATCGCCGGAGCGAAACGCCCACGCATACAACGAATCATTCTTATCGACGGCGAACTGGCCACCAAGGTCGGTAATGAAGTTCCACGCACTGCTAGCATTAGGCGCGTACTCGCTACCCGACCAGTACGCATAATCTTGTATGTTAGTAAATAGGTCATAATTAGTATTATGACTGGCAAAAATAGCTGATCCTGGGGCCTCTCCCAGGTTGGTAAAAAATTGATAAGTTAGCTCGGCGATAGTTGGCATGAGCCAGCCGCTACTATAACCGCCATAATCCAGACCAGCAGCCCAGGTATTAGCAGCGTCCCAGTTCATTTTGCCATTAATGTTGGCATCCTGCATCCAGGTAATGTTTTGAGCCGAATCGTAAATTAGACCATTACCCCGATCAAACAAGGTAGCCGAGGCAGTAACAGCGTTAAGGCTAAGCAGCAGGCCAGCGGCCCATAATTTTTTGTGCTTCATCATATAGCTCTCGTATTTTTGGTTATAAAAACTGACCGCCTCTTCAGCCGCCCAGAAATTTTGTTAGTACGGATTAATTCTAAGCACTTTACAGGCCAATATTACAATTAGAATTGATAATCAATTGCTTATATTACGGGTAAGTTGAGTTGAGTTGAGTTGAGTTGAGTTGAGTTGAGTGTAAAATTTTCTGACACTTTCCCGGCTAGACCTAGCTATTTTTTCGGTTTTTTCTACAAGAAATGAAGTTTCGTGTAGCCTGCGGTCGATTGAAACCCTTATAAACCGGGCCATAAGCACTATTTATTATAAGTGTAAAAAATCCTGACACTTTTTTATTTTTAAATTGTAATTATTGTCCAGCGAGCATCAATATTGTCAATCTACTCTACGGCCGTACGGCGTTTTAATCTGTACGAAATAATCGCGTAGGGTGAATTCTCGCTAGCAATCAACCACATACAGAGCGATAAACTAACCCACACTTGGATGCTTCTTCGTGAGGTTTTTTTGTTCGATTGTTTTCAAGCTTGCGAATGTGTGGCCGATTGCTGTCGCGACCCGTTAGAGCACGTAGTGAATCCGCCCTACGACTTACGGACTTAGAATATTCATAGCCAATATCATCAGCCCCATAACAAATGTGTCGGGTTACGCTATCACTAACCCGACCTACGCGACATCCCTTTATCATTGCCATGCATATTTATATAAGCCTCTGATAAAGTAACTAAAAATATTCATAACCCGACCATAATCCTTGCCATCATTAGCAAAAAGTGCATAAAAAGCCGTTTTTGCAGCCTAACTTTAACGCTCCGCATCAAAACTTAGGCTCAAGATAGGGCACAAAAAGTTTTTGTTTTGCAATTTATGCCAATAACTAGGAAATAAAAAAGCTTTATTGCCTAGTTAACTTTCACAG
>CAIVGC010000309.1 GCA_903905335.1 uncultured Methylococcaceae bacterium | reverse complement strand
GTGACGAATAGCGACGCGTATGGTCATAATTTTTCTTCCAATGGCCTGATGTTAATAGGGGTGTTGCTTAACATCTAAAATTAAATACCCCCTATAGGATGCGCTTCACTATCGTTCAGCACATCCTATAAAAGTGGAGGGTTTATTATTACGTCTTACCTAAATCGTAAGCTGTCGATTTAATGTCGTATCTTGGCGTGATAAATAAGCTTCACGAATTTCTCGACTTAATAGAGCGGTATTTTTTAGAAAAGCAGTGAGAAACTCATGTAGGCCTTCGCTAAAAGCATCTTGTGTAAGACCAAAGTGTAGTGCAGCATGTTGTTCACCAGCTAAGCGTTGAGCTTCTTTTCCTGAGTGTCCATTAATACCTCTTAAAGCATCTTCCACTTCATCCATGCAGGCATGTAGTGATCTAGGCATATCATCTCTAAAAATCAGTAATTCGCTGACGCGCTGAGGAGAAATAACATCACGGTAGGTTTTTTGGTAAGCTTCAAAAGCACTGACGGACTTTAATAATGACCCCCATTGGTAATAATCAGCAGCACCACCCACATGATTTAGACTAGGTAGAAGTATGTGGTATTTAACATCCAAAATACGTGCGGTATTATCAGCACGTTCAAGAAAGGTACCTAGTTTGATAAAACTAAGCCCAATATCTTTAGTAATAGTGCCTAAGGTCACGCCGCGAAATAAATGTGAACGATTCTTCACCCAGTCGAAAAAATCACGAAACTTTTCATAATCCATTTGTTTAGGTAAGAGATTCAGCTCTAACCATGTGTCATTAATAACTTCCCACATTTCTGAGGTGATAGCGCCGCGTACGGTTCTGGCATTTTCTCGGGCAAGCTTAAGGCAGTTATAGATGCTAGTAGGATTGTCTGGGTCTAAGGCCATATAATGGCTTACCGTATCGGCTTTGGCTAAGCCATATTTGACTTCGTAGCTATCTGCGCAACCCGTTATGTTGAGTGGCGCGTACCATAAATAGGCTTGAGTACCCTCTATATCCAATGGTAATAATGAAGTTCGGTGTGCAACATCCAGTACGCGCGCGGTGTTTTCAGCACGTTCTATATGCCGTGCCATCCAAAATAAATTTTCAGCAGTGCGAGATAACATATTAATCCTCCAATACCCAAGTGTCTTTGGTGCCGCCGCCCTGTGAGGAATTAACCACCAATGAGCCTTCTGTGAGTGCCACCCGCGTTAAGCCTCCTGGGACTATACGCACGTCTTTACCCGATAAAACAAAGGGTCTTAAATCGACATGACGTGGCGCAACCCCCGATTCAACTAGCGTTGGGCAGGAAGATAAAGCCAAGGTTGGCTGAGCAATAAATTTAGCAGGTTCTGCGAGAATACGTAGTCTGTAAGCCTCTATTTCAGCTTTAGAGCTGGTAGGGCCGACTAACATGCCATAGCCTCCAGAACCTTGTACTTCTTTAATGACTAATTCAGGTAAATGCGCGAGTACATAGCTTAAATCCTCAGGTTCGCTTAAGCGCCAAGTGGGTACATTGGATAATATAGGTGCTTCGCCTAGATAGAAGCGAATCATTTCCGGTACGAATAAATAAGTTGATTTGTCATCAGCAACACCGGTACCTACGCCATTAGCTAAGGCCACATTGCCACTACAATAAGCCTCCATCAAGCCAGGTACGCCTAATGTTGAATCCGCACGAAATACGCGAGGATCGATAAAATCATCATCGACTCGGCGGTAAATCACATGGACTTGTTGTGGTCCTTCGGTGGTGTGCATATAAACTTTTTGTTGATGTACAAATAAGTCCTGACCTTCGACGAGTTCTACGCCCATTTGACTGGCTAGATAAGCATGTTCGAAATAAGCGCTGTTATAAGAACCAGGTGTCATCACTACAATAACGGGATAAGCAACATTTGGAGGCGCTGCTTCGCGTAGCGTATTCAGCAGCATTTGTGGATAGTGTTCGACGGGTTCTACTGCGTGTTTGACGAACAGTTCTGGAAATAAACGCATCATAGTTTTGCGATTTTCCAACATGTAAGAAACCCCAGAAGGCGTGCGCAGATTGTCTTCTAAGACATAAAAGTCGTTTTCGGCGATCCGTACCAGATCGATTCCGGCAATATGTGCATAAACCTGATTAGGTAAATCGACGCCTTTCATTTCGGGGCGATACTGTGCGTTGTTAAGTACTTGATGCGCACTAATAATGCCGGCTTTGATGATCTCTTGGTCGTGATAAATATCATGTAAAAAGGCATTAAGTGCCCGTACACGTTGCTTAAGACCGAGTTCTAAGCGTTGCCATTCTGAGGCACCGAAAATCCTAGGGACTATATCAAATGGGATCAAGCGCTCAGCTTCACCGGCTTCACCGTAAACAGCAAAAGTAATGCCTAGTCGACGGAATAATAGTTCGGCTTCTGCATTTCTTCTCTCTAATGTGCCATCAGGTAGGCCTTTTAACCAGCGACCATATTGCCCGTAAATTTCACGAACTGCGCCATTGTCTGCATACATTTCGTTAAAATATTTTTTTAAAGTTTTCGTATCCATGTTTTATCTTATGAAGAAGTCTTTCGTTAAAATATTTCTCGTATTCACATCAAGTTAAAAGCAATAGCTATGCCAGAGTGATTAGAATAGATGTTGATGGCTATCAATTTAAGACGGGACGGTTTAGTCCAGACGAAAGGGCTGCCAGCTTAAGGCGCGACAGTTTCAGCCCAGACAAAAGGTTCAGGGCGAAAGATTAAGTCTAGGAGGCTAACAACTTAAGGCGTTACAGAAACAAGGCTTAACCCTTAACCCTTAACCTTTCGCCCTTTGTCTGCGTTTAGGAGAGCTGTGTCTAAAAGTGAACGATTAAGCTAAACTGTCCCGTTTTAAATTGGTAGCCTGCAAGTTATTAGAGCAAAGAAAAGCACTAGAGAATATAGGTATAATTACGTATAAATAGGTGTAAATACGGATTATTTGTTTTTAATTTAAGAATAAGCCCTCAATACGCTTAATTTTGTACCTGAATTATGAAATGCCTTGATTATATTGAATCTTATTTTAAGAAATAACTGAAAACAATGAGTAGGCACAAAATATAAGCTAGTTCGAAAATCCTTAGGCGTGTAAATAGTAGACCTTGTCATTCACAACTAAATGCTAGGTTACGCACCAAGTGAGTGCGTAACTAGAGAGAGTGTGCGCTCATTAGGGGCGTTTTAGCGGCGGTTATCAAGATAATGATTTGAAAAGAGTTATGAGCGTCACAGCATTAATCTTTTGCTACTCTTGCTAGCGCTAAATCAAAAAATGATATCAATGTTCTATCTTGAGTGTTTAGACACAAAATCAGGCTTCGTAAATTCTTTAAGGTAGTCAATAAAAACACATAAAAAAGCTGAGGCATTAAGCCAACGATTACTTACTGGAGTTGCCAAGATCAACGATTACGGTTTTGCGGCCGTTAATTTAGACTTTGAGCTCGTCTATTAAGCTTTTGGAATCGTTACAGTCGACTATTGAACCGTCTATGGCCGTATAGCGAAGCCTCATGCCTGTCCATGAACAGTGCATGACCGTTCAGCGTAGCTTAAAGCCTGTATAAAAATGTT
>CAIVGC010000308.1 GCA_903905335.1 uncultured Methylococcaceae bacterium | reverse complement strand
TAACAACCTCAGCCAACTTGTCAAACTTCCTTTTAAATTTAAACCCACTTCCTGTGTCTTTCGAATTATGCTGCCTCCGAAAGAACTGCGTATTATACAGGGAATCACTGCTCCGTCAAGCCCCATTCCAATATATCTTCTTTATCAACTTCTGAGCAGTCATCATGTGGCACAAATAACTGGTTTCCCACCCATGACTCTGGTCCAACCGAACTGGATAGGGATGCACTGAAATTCATCAGTCTCGCCAATCAAGTCTTTTAAACAAACATCCATAAATCTAATAAAAGAACTTAGGACAAGCTTCCTCGTATTTCAATATTATGCTGAAGTAGAGCCTAAGTATTTAATAAAACCATAAAGCGTACCACCAATATTGATTGCAATCGTACATACCAATTACTCTACTCAACATTGCGCCCATGACATCCCTCAAACTTAAAGCAATTGAATATCGAATTATTTGTTTTTTTGCTGATACACTCCTTAAAACCTGACAATCTCTATAATTACTCTTTATAGATGATTCCACTCACCAACACATCATTATAAAAGTTTACAGCTATACAGATTAGCGGTTATAGTAATAGCTCTTTTGTTATCTACTACATTGATAGCAAAAGATTCAAAGGTATAACTTAAGCGCTCGTAGCTCAGCTGGATAGAGTAATCGGCTTCGAACCGATCGGTCGGGAGTTCGAATCTCTCCGGGCGCGCCAACCTTTCAAGCTAAGATCTTCTTCTTTTTTAGCGATATGTTTTTGATCTAAGCCTTAATTGACTGCTTTAAGTAATTAACAAACATGACCCTAGCTATTATCGGCTTTATATCCATATCAAATTAAGGTCCTGATCTTTCGCTCGTATTTTCACAGATTGAATTTGACCGACAGCCAATAAACAATATCTTTAAGCGAACGTAAGAAATTCATCCCCTATCTCTTGTGCCTATAAATTTCAAAACGCTATGAAAAAAATTCCTATCGGTATTAGCAGTTGTTTATTGGGCCAAAACGTCCGTTTTGATGGTGGGCATAAACGAGATTCTTATATTACCGGCACCCTCAATGAATATTTTGATTTCCATGCATTTTGCCCTGAAGTAGAAATTGGCCTTGGCACACCACGTCCGACCATACACTTAATAAAGGTAGATTTGACCGTTCGCTGTGTCGGCATTAAAGATCCTACATTAGATGTAACTGATCGATTACGTCATCATGCTGAACATCAAAAAGACTTACACGCCGACCTATGTGGTTACATTTTAAAAAATGGCTCGCCTAGTTGCGGCATGGAAAGAGTGAAAGTTTATAGTGACAAACAGGCACAAAAAAACGGTATAGGCATTTATGCCCAAGAAATGATGAGACTAAATCCATTGTTACCTATAGAAGAAGAAGGTAGGCTTGGCGATGCAGGACTACGCGAAAATTTTATCCAACGTATTTATGTACTTTACCGCTGGAAACAAATGCTGCTAGACGGTCTTACAGTTAATGATCTAACTCATTTCCATGCGCGTCACAAACTCATCATTATGAGCCATGATGATTATCGAGGCCTAGGTCAACTATTAGCAAGTGCCACCAATCTCAATGTCACAGAAATTGCAGAGCAGTATATTTTGCAGCTTATGATGACGCTTAAAAAAGTAGCTAGTCGCAAAAATCATGTCAATGTCTTACAGCATATTCAGGGCTATTTAAAAAAGGACTTAGACGCTGACGATAAAGCCGAGCTATGCGAAGTAATCGAACGTTACCGTAATGGTTTTATCCCATTAATAGTGCCTATAACCTTACTTAAGCACCATTTCCGAAAAAACCCAGACCAATACATAGAAAGCTCTTATTATATGTCGCCCTACCCCCAAGAACTGCAACTCATCAATCAATTATAGTTGAACAGAAAGCCTCAATTTTACTAATAAAAAACTAATCAGTACTTTGTAGATGACTCCTTTACCGGTTTAAATATTCAAAGTGCTATTAGACATCCTACTCGCCCCCATATCTCGTACCAGCTCAGCCAAGCAAATACCTAAGTACTATTCATTTTACTCATAGAACAGCAATCCACCATGAAAACACCAAACCCAAACCGCCCTAATTCACCATTAGAACCGCCAAAACAACGCCATAACCCACTACATGGCCTAACACTGGAGACTATATTGGTAGCATTAATAAGTCATTATGGTTGGCCTGAATTAGCTGAACGCATCCCCATAAACTGCTTTTGCAATGAGCCAGGCATCAAATCTAGCTTGAAGTTTCTGCGTAAAACCCCATGGGCGCGCACTAAAGTAGAAGGACTTTATGGCTTTATGTTGCGCGACATTAATCGTTCCCAACCCGATAACTAAACCATGAGGGACTTTATCATTAACTTATATCATATTAAGTTACCGATATAAGGTCGGATTAATGACAGCGTATCTAGACCCAAACGTGAATGTATCGTATTACGGCTAGCGCCTAATCCGACATACGCCGCTATTTTGCAACTCAACTTATAAAACAACTATTGAGCCTATGAATACTCATAACATTCAAGCCCTTGCTAAACAAAGTAAATTCGCAGCGAACCTACTATCATCAAGCACCGAAAGCCTGCGTAATTTGGCTCTTTTGAAAATGGCTGACTCGCTAGAATCTGTTAAACATCAGGTTCTTGAAGTTAATGCTCAGGAAGTTCTAAAAGCTCGGCAGAATGGTCAATCAGAGGCACTCATCAAACGCTTAACCATTGACGATAAAGTCTTCAAGTACATGATCTCCAGACTCAGAAAAGTTGCGCAGTCTCCTGATCCCCTGAATCGAGTACTGTCAGGACATACCAACCCGAACGGCCTGCAAGTCTACAAGAAATCCGTGCCGCTAGGTGTAATCGGCATTATTTATGAATCTAGGCCTAATGTCACTACCGATGCCGCTGGCGTCTGTATAAAAAGTGGTAATGCAGTTATTTTGCGAGGCGGATCAGAGGCGCTACAAACCAACATATTACTGGCCGATGCCATGATTGCTGGCGCTGTACTGGCCGGACTTCCTGAATACGCCATACAAATCATTCGCACACCCGGCCATGAAGCGGTCAATGAACTACTCGCCATGGATGAGTATATCGATGTATTGATTCCACGCGGTGGCAAAGACTTAATTAAGCGCATTGCTGAAGGCACGCGCATTCCTGTCATTAAACATTACGATGGCATTTGTCATCTTTATCTTTCAGAAGACGCTGATCCAGCACAAGCCATCGAACTGGCTATTAACTCTAAATGTCAAAGTATTCAGGTTTGTAATGCCTTAGAAACGCTATTGGTCGATAAAAACTGTTCAGCACAATTATTACCTTTACTTAAAAATGCATTTGATGCAAACCATATCGAATTACGCGGCTGTGAACAGACACAAAAACTATTACCTGATATTTTTCCGGCTACGGAAGACGATTGGCATAGCGAGTATTTAGCACCAATTCTTTCAATTAAAATTGTTAACGGTATCGCCGAAGCCATTGAACACATCAATCACTATGGCTCAGGACATACCGATGGTATCGTCACACAAAACCTAGCCATGGCTAGACAATTTGAACAGCAGATTGACTCAGCATCAGTATTAATTAATGCTTCAACAAGATTATCAGGTGGCGGTGATTATGGCTTAGGCTCAGTTATTGGCATCAGTACCGACAAACTTCATGCCCGAGGCCCTGTAGGCCCAGACGAACTAACAACCTACAAGTGGATAGTGTATGGAAATGGACATTTGAGAAACTAAGCTTTCAAGGTAGCCCATTCCATTACTCAATACATCAAATGAACTGCTTAAAAGATGCTTCATTTAAATAAGTCTTGAATCTTTATAGCTGGGATGAAAATATTTTAATGGTGGAATAAGGCCTTTTTTGAGCCAAGAGTTTTAATCAGTATTTGCCATAACAGTGGCATACCGACCGTTTTACGGCACACATAGAGAATTGCGCTTACAAACTGATTACAGCTTAAGCACTACAAAACAATAGACCATAAAAAAGGCCTTCGTTTTCACGTAAGGCCCTGATTTAATTTATATAGCACTTGGATTTCTAACCACAAACCTATGAAATAAGAGTCTAATTAATGTAAATCCAACAACACATAACAATAATCAACCAATCCAGCACCATTTCTTACAAACTCAAGCCATTTCAGTTTATAGCGCTAAACAAGGTCATTCTTTAATCCAGTTCCGACTATAGCCGTTTCCAGAAAATAACTATCTACACAAAAATTTTCTGATCAGCAAACTGCTTCAGCTAATTTAAAATAAACATCGTTACAGCATGGGTTGCCCGAACCCAGTACCGGCAATCCATGCCGGCACTGGGTTGTTGCTGAAGCATCTGTATTATCAGGAGATTTTTAAACCCTCTACAATTGTAACTAAGTTACTTCAATATG
>CAIVGC010000307.1 GCA_903905335.1 uncultured Methylococcaceae bacterium | reverse complement strand
AGTGGCCGGCCCCGTGACTTCTGGAATTTTAATTATTATTATCGTTTTCTTACCCTTACTAACGTTACAAGGCTTGGAAGGCAAATTATTTACACCCGTCGCTTTAACCATTGTTTTTGCACTCAGCGGTTCGCTGATTTTGTCATTATCAGTCATTCCTGTTTTAGCGTCTTATTTGCTCAAAGAAGTCTCTCACGAAGAGCCTTGGCTGCCTAGGCAGTTACAAAAAGCTTACCAACCCGCCCTGTTATGGTGCTTAGCCCATAGTCGACGTGTATTTACGGCTGCAGGCATATTATTGGCTGTTACGATATTAGTCTTTACCCAAATAGGCAGCACCTTTATGCCGACTATGGATGAAGGTGATATTATTTTACAACTGGAAAAACTACCTTCAATTACCTTGGCACAATCCGTCGCCTTAGATGGGCAAGTGCAAAAAAATCTGCTTAAACATATCCCAGAAATAGCCACTATCGTCTCGCGAGTCGGTGCAGATGAGCTCGGCCTTGATCCTATGGGTTTAAATGAAACCGATACTTTTTTGGTGCTTAAACCTAAAGATCAATGGCGCATGGCGAGTAAAGAAGCTTTGATCGAAGAAATTCGCAAAGTCATGGCTCAGACCCCTGGCATCGCTTTCGGCTTTACTCAGCCTATAGAAATGCGCGTATCAGAAATGCTCACTGGCACACGAGGTGATGTCGCCGTTAAATTGTTCGGTACGGACCTAAGCGTTTTAAATGAAAAAGCTAATGCCATTGCCGAAACCCTAAGGCATATCAAAGGTTCTAGTGATGTCTTTGCCAAACAAAATAACGGCATGCAATTTTTATCCGTCAATATCGATAAATTGGCTGCGGGTCGTCTAGGTCTAGATAGCGACAGCATCGAAACGCTATTACGCGCCCAAATTGAAGGTTTAAACCTAGGCATCGTGCAAGAAGGTATCAAACGTACTCCGCTCATTTTACGAGGCAGCAGCAACACGGCTAATTTTGACGATTTGCAAATTAGCTTAGCTAATGGCAGCCATGTGCCCGTATCAACCATAGCCACTATAAAAAAAGTAGAGGGCGTGGTTTCTGTTAGTCGCGAGCGTGGACAACGTTTTGTCGTGATACGCAGTAATGTTCAAGATCGTGATTTGGTCGGCTTTGTCGATGAAGCGCGTAAAGCCGTTGCCGAAAATGTAGCCTTACCCACCGGCTATACCCTTGAGTTTGGCGGCCAATTTGAAAATCAACAACGTGCAGCAGCCACTCTTTCCTTAGTAGTGCCTATATCCTTAGTGCTGATTTTTTTGTTGTTGTTTTCAACTTTTGGCTCAGTACGTCAAGCCGTACTGGTACTATCCAACATTCCACTAGCCATGGTCGGTGGCGTATTTGCCTTGTGGCTTTCAGGTGAGTATTTATCGGTACCCGCGTCTGTAGGCTTTATCGCTTTACTGGGTATTGCCGTACTCAATGGCGTAGTTATGGTCAGTTATTTCAATCAACTCAAAGCGACGGGTATGGCCTTAATGCAAGTGGTCACCTTAGGGTCATCTCGTCGGTTAAGACCTGTCATGATGACTGCCAGTATCGCTGCCTTCGGCTTAATTCCTCTGTTATTTGCCAGTGGACCCGGCTCAGAAATTCAAAGACCTTTAGCCATTGTGGTCATCGGTGGCCTAGTATCATCCACATTT
>CAIVGC010000306.1 GCA_903905335.1 uncultured Methylococcaceae bacterium | reverse complement strand
TTACTTTCTATTGATGTCATAACTTTCCTAAACAGTGAATATTGAGGAAGTTTGGCATGATACGGATGAACAATAAATGACGTCGAGAATTAAGCGCTTACATCACGATAGTCCATGCCGTGATGACAAATGGG
Source organism: uncultured Methylococcaceae bacterium (assembly GCA_903905335.1). Classification (GTDB taxonomy): domain Bacteria; phylum Pseudomonadota; class Gammaproteobacteria; order Methylococcales; family Methylomonadaceae; genus Methylobacter_C. The sequence continues at coordinate 1,865 of CAIVGC010000306.1, read as the reverse complement.
GTGTTTTTCAGGTACATAATAAGTGTGTAGTTATCGATTTACCCACTACGGATCATATAGAGCCTTCAAGCTTCTCATGCAATGACTTATGCAACGATTAATACTATCTTTACTTTGGCTTATGTTTTATCCATTTTTCAAGTACTGAATATAAAATCTGCTCATCAATAGGCTTGGGAATAAAATCAACCATGCCACTACTAATACAGTTGTTACGCTCTATGTCGGTAACGCCCGCACTTAAGGCAATGATCGGAATTTTAGAAAACTTTTCTTGCTGGCGAATAATTTTGGTGGCCTCAATACCGTTCATGATTGGCATGTGAACATCCATTAATACAGCGTCAAAATTATATTGTTCGAGCAAGGCTAAGGCTTCTTCGCCATGTTGAGCAAGGTTGAAATTAATCCCTAAGGTACTTAGATATTTTTGAATAAGTGTTTGTGTCATTACATTATCTTCTACCACTAAAACTGTAGACCCTTTTAGCTTATTTTGATGTGCTATTTTTTCTAATTCAGGTTTTAGACTTGCTGTATTAAGCGTGTGCTCTATAAGTTCTCCAATAACATCAAACGCCAATGCAAAGCTAAACATACTGCCATGTCCCTTGCTGCTAATGACAGAAATATCACCCCCCATTAATTTAACTAGATCTTTACTAATGACCAAACCTAGCCCAGTTCCTCCATATTTACGGGCAAGGGAGCCATCCACCTGACTAAATTCTTTAAATAATTTGTCCTGATCATCAGCATCAATGCCAATACCCGTGTCTGATATAGAAAATAACAAACTAATAGTTGATGGGTTAACGTTTTGCAATGTGACGTCAAGAGTGACGCTACCTTGCTCGGTAAACTTTATGGCATTACCGATTAAATTAACAAGTACTTGTTGTAGTCTGAGTTTGTCGCCGCTTATTTTACAGGGAATTAAGCTGTCACTCGTTATGGTTAAATTCAGCCCTTTTTGCTTTGCCGCACCCGTGAATAGAATGCTGATAGTGTCTAGAACATCGTTAAGATTAAAGGGCAATGCCTCAACAGTAACTCGACCGACTTCTAGTTTTGAAAAGTCCAGGATGTCTTGCAAAATACCGAGCAGAGAGGTCGAGGCGGTATTGATGTATTTTAGATAAGTATTGATTTCGCTAGATGTTTCTTTACGCAAACCTAGTTCAGAAAAGCCAATAATAGCCGACATCGGGGTGCGGATTTCGTGCGACATATTGGCTATGAATTGCGATTTGAGTTTTGAATAAAGCTCTGCTTTTTCTTTAGCTTCTATTAAGCCTAATTCTTTAGTTACTAGTTCTTTTTCTAAAAACTTTTTACGTTCAAACTCTGCCAATACTTTAGGAATGATAACTATCATCGCTATAGCAGTAACTATCGAAATCAGCGCTGTAAAAAACTTTATCAAACCTTCCAGCCAATAAAGAGGTATCCAGATGGTAACAATCGAGAGTATATGAGTAGTGCCGCAAGCAATAATGAAACTTGCAAACATTAATAGCAGTCTATAAAACGGAAAATCTTTATGCCTGCGGACAAAATATATCAGTATCAGTGGAATAGAAAGATAGGCTAAGGCAATCAAAGCATCTGAAACAACATGTAGCCAAAGTAATGCTGAGTTCCAAATCAAACAATAGCCATGAGGCATCAGATTTGTCATATCAAAAAAGCTAATCAATGTTTGCATGTTATTCAATACTGCTAATAAATTAATGGCTCTATGTGAATCGTAGTGGGTAAAAAATTTGTCAACAAGTATATATTTTAAATATAGCGAATTGAAGAGCATGAAAATGTAAAAAATGTCGTATAAATATCTTAAATTACGACTTTTTAATTACTCC
>CAIVGC010000305.1 GCA_903905335.1 uncultured Methylococcaceae bacterium | reverse complement strand
CGCCTAGCGGTTATGGCATAGGTGCACAAAGAAATTATTATTTTTCTCACATGCTCAATTGTTTGTACGATTGCCGCTACTGCTTTTTACAAGGCATGTATCAATCGGCTCATTATGTGCTGTTCGTCAATTATGAAGACTTTCAAGCCGATATCCAACAGCGCTGCGCCGCGACACCTAATGAAGCCGTACATTTTTTCTCTGGCTATGATTGCGATAGTCTAGCCTTAGAGCCAGTCAGCGCATTCGCCCAGCAATTTATACCGTTTTTTGAACAGATACCCAATGCCTGGTTAGAATTAAGAACCAAAAGCACACAAATCCGTAGCCTGTTAAATCGCGAGGCTTTTGAGCGTTGCATTATCGCTTTCAGTCTTAATCCTGATGAAGTCGCTAAGAAAGTAGAAGATAAAGCCCCGACACTGGAGCGTCGTCTTGATGCCTTAAGCAAACTACAACAACAAGGCTGGCCTATTGGTCTACGTTTTGACCCAATGATCTATCAAGTTGATTACCAGCAGCAATATCGTCGTTTGTTTGAGCAGGTGTTTGCGATCATTAATCCCGAGCAATTACATTCTGTCAGCCTAGGCGCTTTTAGACTACCTGAAAGCTTCTTTAAAAAATTACAAAAACTCTATCCTGAGGAAAAACTCTTTGCAGGTCCTTTAGAAAGTAAACTAGGCATGGTGTCTTACCGACAGGCATTAGAGCAGGAAATGACCGAGTACTGCACCCAGCAACTATTAAACTTTATTCCTAAAGACAAATTCTTTCCATGCACACTTTAAAACGCACGGTTCTGGTCACAGGCGCCAGTTCTGGCATAGGCAGAGCTGTTGCCCAACATTTATTGCAGCTAGGACACACCGTGATAGGTGTCTCCAGAGATTGCAGCCAGTTCAGTCAAGGCATTGCTAACTTCAGTGCGCTAGAGTTAGACTTAAGCGACTTAAAAGCGATTCCGCATAAAATACGTGAGCTACAAAAAATCTGTCCAGAACTTGATGCGGTGGTGTTTTCAGCCGGCATAGGCCAATTTGGTTCGCTAGAAGAGTTTTCTTATGCCCAGATTGAAGCCCTCATTAATCTCAACTTTACCAGCCAAGTTTTTCTAAGCAAAGCCTTGTTGCCGAATTTAAAGCGCAAAGTTCACAGTGATTTAATTTATATCGGCTCCGAAGCGGCGCTAAAAGGCAGTCGTAAAGGTGCTATTTATTGTGCCAGTAAATTTGCCTTACGGGGCTTTACCCAAGCGCTACGCGAAGAATCAGCTAATAGTAACGTACGTGTATGTTTAATTAATCCAGGTATGGTTAAAACCAACTTTTTCAACACTCTTAATTTCGAGCCCGGCGATCATGAAAGTCAGGCGATTTTACCAGAAGATGTAGCCGCCGCTGTTGCCTACGTGCTCAGTTCACGAGCGCAGATAGTCATTGATGAGATTAATCTTAGCCCGTTAAATAAGGTCATCAAGTTTAAAAAGACTGACAGCAGCACACTATAAAACTAGCTATTTAGTTCCCCTCTTTGGAAACATAGGTATCTACATAAATTT
>CAIVGC010000304.1 GCA_903905335.1 uncultured Methylococcaceae bacterium | reverse complement strand
GACTAGCCACTTAAGATGGGACAGTACGAAGAGTCTATTATATCGTTCCCACGCTCTGCCTTGGAATGCCGCCGGTGACGCTCTGCGTCACGCATCGCTGGAGCGATACAAGATAACGACAAAACTAACATCCAAACAAATTCTATTTATATTATATTGTGTTACTATTTAACCCTTGGCTACACAGAAAATTCGTTAGCCATAATGCCTGTTGCAAAGGCCTTAATACTAGCCTTGCAATACTCCTTATTTACTTTCATATTTAGAGGTTTTTATGATTAACAATCTTATCAAAGGCGAATTACCTAGCGACCAACAAATAGTTTTATTACAAGCCATCATCGACATCCAAAGCAAACTACCTTTCTTACTAGATTTAACAACCGCCGACAGACGCAGCCTACCCAAATTAGGCGATAAAAGCCGCGCCTTTATCGATCACGGTTTGGTTTTGGCCAGCCAAAACAGCGGCATACTGCCAAGAAATTTTGATCTTGATCAATATAGTCAAGAAGTGACTCTGGTTAGGCAACTAGAACCTATTGTTTTGGCTATGCGCCAACTCATGAAACGCTTAGAGGATACTTTTATGGCCGTGGGGAGTGATGCTTACAGCCAAACCTTAGTGGTCTATCAGGCTGCCAAAATGGCTGACAAGAATGGTCTTTTGGATGAGCACTTGGATAGCCTTGCTCAACGTTTTGCCCGTAAGTCACCGGGGCAAGACAAGACTCCCGCAACCACAAACCCAAGCTAGCAACCCTTTATAAAATAACTGCCTAGTCTAACGACTCCGAAGCGTAACGGGGTTTATAACCCCGTTACTCAGGTTTCGAAAGCTATTAAAACATCCAAATGTTTCAGTCGGGGTTGCAAACCCCGACTGGCATGAGGAATAATCATACACTTCTAGTGTGCAGGTGATTTGGCTTTATCTTTGAGAATTTAAAATACTATCAATGTCTCTATTACCGTGAAGGATACGTATAACATCGATGCCTGTTTGCGAAGGGCGATAAAAAATTAAATACGAATCGACTGGGAATTTATACAGTTTGCAGTATTCTTCTCTCTGAACCCCAAGCCCGGGCGCACTTGCTAATAGTTCGCAATATGCTTTAGCATTACCATATATTGAGATGCAATTCTGGATTTATCTTTGGCAATGAAATCACGTATTTCTTTTAAATCATGTAGAGCCAGTGGTGTAAACTTTGCGCTTGCCATCATGATCATGTAGTTTTAAATAAGACCATTGAAAGCTGTGTCGCTATCAACCAATAACCCCTGGTCGGCTTGGTGAATGCCGGCATTTAAATCGTTTTGTAACACTTGTAGTTTTAACTGTTGGTAAGCCTTGTATTCACTTTCAGAGAGTATGACTGCAACGGGGCGACCTTTTTTCTCGATAGTCACTGGGTTGCGTTGAGCCATATCAAGTAATGCACCAAAATGTGTTTTGGCTTCTGTTGACGTCATGTTGATCATTGTATTAAAGCCATAATGGTTAAAATGATTATTTTATCCATTATGGCTGTGACAGATAGCTTATACAAGGGTATATTTAAATGAATAATAAAAATGAATAATAAGGGGCGTACCACGAAGAGTAACGGGGTTTATAACCCCGGTACTCAGGTTTCGAAGGCTATTGAAACATCCAAACGTTTCAGTCGGGGTTGCAAACCCCGACCGGCATCGGATATGGTCACTTAATTAAGTTGTTGCTTGCTCAACCATCACATTAGCTAGTTTTTGTTGTAATTGATT
>CAIVGC010000303.1 GCA_903905335.1 uncultured Methylococcaceae bacterium | reverse complement strand
AGTTTCTCACTGCTTTTCTAAAAAATACCGCTCTATTAAGTCGAGAAATTCGTGAAGCTTATTTATCACGTCAAGATACAGCATTGATTAAACAGCTAACGACCTAATCGTTTGTGGCTACATCAGCCTTATAAGCACCAGAGTTCTAACTACTTAACTTTAGATGTTAATCAATACCCACTTTAACATCAGGCCATTGGAAGAAAAATTATGACCATACGCGTCGCTATTCGTCACAAAACAATATACCGGTTCGACAGACCGGTATCATTGTCACCCCATGTGTTTCGATTACGTCCGGCAGTGCACAGCCGAACGCCTATCAAAGCTTATGCCTTGCGTATTGAACCTAAAAATCATTATATTAATTGGCAACAAGATCCCTTTGGCAATCTTGTTGCACGCGTGGTATTTCCTGATAAATGTCAAAAACTCAGCGTTGAAGTGGAAGTGATCGCAGATATGACAGTCATTAATCCCTTCGACTTTTTTGTTGAAGCGTATGCTGAAAACTACCCTTTTGACTACGACGAACTGACGCTTAAAGAACTACAACCTTATCTAGAAATTACTGAAAACGGTCCATTATTAGTGGAATGGGTCAAAGCCTTAGATATTGGAAAACGCTCCATCAATGATTTTATCGTCGACATTAATCGCCACATTTTTGCTACTATTGCTTACAACATCCGTATGGAAGTCGGTATACAAAGCTGTGAAGAATCCTTATTTAAGCGCACGGGTTCCTGTAGAGATTCTGCTTGGCTGCTGGTACAAGTGCTACGTCATCTTGGACTAGCAGCGCGTTTTGTCTCAGGTTATCTAGTGCAATTAACCTCTGATATAAAATCACTAGATGGGCCATCAGGGCCTGAACAAGACTTCACCGATTTACATGCTTGGACAGAAGTCTATATCCCTGGAGCTGGCTGGATAGGTTTAGATCCTACCTCAGGCTTATTGACCGGTGAAGGCCACATTCCCTTAGCCTGCACGCCCGACCCTGCAAGCGCTTCACCGGTAACCGGCGGCACTGATAAATGCAAAGTAGAATTTGAGTTTTCTAATACCGTAGATCGATTACATGAGGATCCAAGAGTCACCAAACCCTACACTGATGAACAGTGGTATCACATTGATGCTTTAGGACAGTTTGTCGACAAACGCTTGAATGAAGACGATGTTCGACTCACCATGGGTGGTGAACCCACTTTTGTTTCAGTCGATGATATGGAAGGTGAGCAATGGAATACTGAAGCGGATGGCGAAAAGAAACGTGAACTCGCGCAAGAATTAACTCTACGTTTACGTGATGCTTTTGCAAAAGGCGCAATGCTGCATTATGGTCAAGGTAAATGGTATCCGAGCGAACCTTTACCTCGCTGGCAATATGGCATATTTTGGCGTAAAGACGGCACTGCACTCTGGCGCAATCCATCGCTACTCGCTGACATTAATAAAGATTACGGACACACCGTCAAACAAGCGCAAAAATTTATTCTGCAAATCAGTCAGCATTTAGATATACCGACTCGCTATATCAAAACAGCTTTTGAAGATAACTTTTACTATCTCTGGCAAGAAGGCACGTTGCCCGAAAACATTGATCCATTAACCTACAATTTAAAAGACCCTATTGAACGTAAAACCTTAACTAAATTATTAGATGTCGGTTTAAATCAACCTAGCGGTTTTGTTCTACCTATTAAATGGAACTGGCTAGCCCTCTGCTGGAAAAGCGGGCCATGGGATTTTCGACGTGGCGCTTTATTTTTAATCCCAGGCAATTCACCTATGGGCATGCGCTTACCCTTAGCCAGCTTACCTTGGCTTGCACCTGACAAACGAGACACCTCAGAGCCTCAAAGCCTGTTTGAAGATTTACCTGAATTAGATGACTATTATGGTGAAGTCACTAGACGCTATAGCCATATGATTGCCAAAGCCAAAGAACACCCTGAAATTATTGAACAAGAAACAGGGGATACGTTCGCGCAAGAAGTGGAAGTACCACATACCGCACTGTGCGTAGAAGCCCGAGCAGGTCGCTTGTACATCTTCATGCCGCCGTTAACCTCATTAGAACATTACCTTGAATTAATCGCAGCGATTGAAGCGACAGCTGAAAATTTAGCAATGCCAGTGGTATTAGAAGGCTATGAGCCTCCCCGTGATTATCGTATCGAACGCTTAATGGTCACGCCAGATCCTGGCGTTATTGAAGTGAATATACATCCTTCTAAAACTTGGCAGGAGTTAGTTGACAAAACTACGGTACTTTATGATCTAGCCCATCAAACCAGACTCGGTACCGAAAAATTTATGCAAGATGGGCGTCATACCGGAACCGGCGGCGGCAACCATATTACTATGGGCGCAGAAATGCCCACTGACAGTCCGCTATTACGCCGACCTGATTTATTGCGCAGTTTGATTACTTATTGGCAACATCATCCAGGCTTATCTTATTTATTTTCTGGCATGTTTATAGGCCCGACTAGCCAAGCGCCTCGAGTTGATGAAGGTCGTGATGAAAAGCTCTATGAACTTGAAATTGCCTTTCAACAAATGCCCGAAGGTGAAACGCCAGCACCATGGTTAGTCGATAGATTATTACGACATTTATTAACCGACATCACTGGCAATACGCATCGCTCTGAATTCTGTATTGATAAGCTTTATTCTCCAGATAGTTCAACGGGAAGATTAGGCATACTCGAACTGCGCTCTTTTGAAATGCCGCCTCATGCCCAGATGTCCTTAGTGCAGACCGTATTACTACGTTCTCTGATTGCTTGGTTTTGGCGTGTACCCTATAAACATGATCTAGTTCGCTGGGGAACAGAATTACATGATCAATTTATGTTGCCGCATTATGTACGCGAAGACATGAAGCAAGTCACTCAAGATTTACAAAGAGCTGGCTTTGCCTTTGATATGGAATGGTTAGACCCCTTTTTTGAATTTCGTTTTCCTCGTTATGGCAATACGATAGTAGACGGCATTGATATGGAGTTACGTTTCGCCATTGAACCGTGGCATGTATTAGGTGAAGAAATGAGCAGCACCGGCACGGCTCGTTATGTAGATTCTTCGGTTGAGCGAGTACAAGTATTAGTGACTGGCTTTAACGAAGCACGTTATGTCATTTCTTGTAATGGTAGACGTTTACCCATGCGCAAAACATCACGACATGGTGAGTTTGTTGCTGGCGTACGTTATCGGGCTTGGCAACCACCGTCTGCCTTGCATCCCACCATCGCACCTCATGTACCCTTAGTATTTGATGTTATTGATACGTGGAATGGACGCTCTGTGGGTGGCTGTACTTATTATGTCGCTCATCCGGGTGGCCGTAGTTATGAGGATTTCCCCGTCAATGATTACGCCGCAGAAACTCGACGCATGACACGCTTTTGGGATTATAGTCATACACCCGGTGTAATCATTCGTCCGCCATTGGCCCGTAGTCAAATTCCTGCTTCTGAGCTAGCTTTTTTGACAACTTTTACTGAGACTAATAAACCTCCCAGAGCCATGTCGCCACCTGCCGAAGAATTAAGTACAGAGTATCCATTTACACTGGACTTACGTCATCGCAGTCGGTAATTAATCGAAGTTACAGAGACATCACGCCTATCTCTACGCTAAAATGAGTTTCCATTCAGTGCCATTATTGAATCTGAGAGCGATACAATATCCACTCAGAAATGTCTCACGATTCGTAAACTGCATAACCTAAAAGAGAATACAACTATGACCCTGGAGATTTATAACAATGAGCGATAAATTAAAACTCCTGACGCCAGCTACCTTGATACTGGACGACAAAAGTTATTCATTACCTACTTATATGGGTGTTGAAGGTGAAAGAGCCATTGATATTACTAAGCTACGTAACCAAACGGGCTATGTAACGCTAGATGATGGTTACGGCAATACGGGGGCGTGCGAAAGTGCCATCACTTATATCGACGGAGAAAAAGGTATCCTTCGTTATCGAGGCTATCCTATTGAAGAATTAGCCGAACACTCTCGATTCGTCGAAGTCTCTTATTTATTACTCTATGGCGAATTACCAAACAGTGAGCAATTACTAAAATTTTCTACTCGCCTTAATGAATCGTCTATTATTCATGAGGATGTACATCATTTTTTTAATGGCTTCCCTCGCGGCTCACACCCTATGGGCATATTAGCCACTATGGTCGCCTCACTATCTACTTTTTATCCCCTACCCGATCAACTCGATGCGGATACCGAAGTACAAATTGTGGCTAACCTCGTGTCTCAAGTACGCACTATTGCTGCGTTTTCTTACAAGAAGTCAATCGGTGAACCCTTGGTTTATCCTTCGATTAAATATAAATACACCAGTAATTTCTTAAACATGATGTTTTCTTCGCCAGTACGCGATTATCAACTCGACCATGATATCGTTCGTGCTATTGATATGTTGCTCATACTCCATGCTGATCATGAGCAAAACTGTAGCACCTCATCAGTGCGTACTGCGGGTTCTAGTATGGCGAATGTCTATGCTGTGATTACCGCAGGTATCGCTGCACTTTGGGGACCACGTCATGGCGGTGCCAATCAAGAAGTGATTAAAATGCTGGAACAAATCCACGCTGAAGGTGGCGATGGAACTGAATTTATTAATCAAGCCAAAGATAAAAATTCCGGCCGTAGACTAATGGGCTTTGGTCATAGAGTTTACAAAAACTTTGATCCTCGCGCCCAAGTATTAAAACAACATTGCGACAGATTACTTAACAAACCGGGCATTAATGATCCGCTGTTAGATATTGCACGGCGTATCGAAGAAATCGCCCTCAATGATGACTACTTCATTTCTCGCAAGTTATATCCCAACGTAGATTTCTACTCTGGATTAATACTGCGTGCAGCAGGCATTCCCACTAATATGTTTACGGTGTTATTTGCCATTGGTCGTATGCCAGGATGGTTAGCCCATTGGAGAGAAATGATTCATGGTGAGCAAGTCACTATTTACCGACCACGTCAGATTTATGTCGGCGAAACTTTACGTCATTACCAAGATATTAAACAACGGGTATAAGCGCATTAGGTTGGGAGGCCATGCTTTTCGGGCTACCAACTTAATACGGAACAGTTTCAGCGCAGACGAAAGGCTCAAGGCGAAAGATTAAGCCTAGGAGGCTAGCAACATAAGGCATGACAGATACTAAGCTTAACCTTTTGCCTTTTGCCCTTCGCCCTTTGTCTGCACGTAGAAGAGCCCTATCTTAAAGCTCAATGCTGAGTTAACGTAAAGCTGTTAACCCAACCGACATTACTACATTACTGACGATGAGAACAACGCGTGCCGAACAACACTCCAATCCCAGATCATCAGTTAAGTAGGCAATATTACGCGACCCAATTAGGCATACATGATGAAATGTATACCGCTGAAAATAAAGCGCTGCCTTATTGGCAGCGTCTTATGACAGCATTAGATACTATGGGTAGCGAAAAGCTCGAATTACGCCGCAGAGAAGCCCAACGTTTATTACGTGAAAATGGCGTCACTTACAATGTTTATGGCGATGAGCAAAATCTAACCAGACCTTGGAAACTGGACCCTGTTCCATTATTAATCAGCAGTGACGAATGGACCGTTATCGAAGACGGTTTAAAGCAACGCGCCGAACTTCTCGATTTAATACTTAAAGATATTTATGGCAAACAAACGCTATTAAAGAAAGGCTTATTACCTGCCGAACTTATTTTTGGCCATGAAGGTTTTTTACATCCTTGTGTCGGTACACTTCAGCAACAAAAACGACTACTGACTTTATATTCGGCAAATCTTGCTCGCGGCCCCAATGGTCGTATGTGGGTCTTAGATGATAGGACTCAAGCGCCTTCTGGCTCAGGTTATGCTTTAGAAAATCGTACCGTCATGAGACGGGTTTTTCCTGATATTTTTCGCGAAACCCACGTAATGCGGTTATCTGGCTTTTTCAAATCATTACGGAAAGGCTTGGTTGAAATTGCGCCACATGGCAAAGAAGATCCTCGCATCGTGATACTCACACCGGGCCCACTCAACGAAACTTATTTTGAACACGCTTATCTAGCGGCTCAACTAGGATTTACTTTGGTTCAAGGTGGAGATTTAACAGTACGCGATGGCAAGGTATGGCTTAAATCATTGGCAGGACTGCAAGCCGTAGACGTTATTTTACGACGCGTTGATGACTCTTTTTGCGATCCCCTGGAATTACGCAGTAGCTCGCAACTAGGCGTAGCAGGTTTGCTGGAAGCAGTAAGGCGTGGCAATGTAGCGATTGCTAATCCTTTAGGTAGCAGTGTTTTAGAAAACCCCGGTCTACTTGCCTTTTTGCCTAGATTATCCCGTTATTTTTTAAATCAAGATCTTGAGTTATCATCGGTAGCGACTTGGTGGTGTGGGCAACGACGCGAACGTGATTTTGTTCTGCAAAATTTGGATAACTTAGTAATCAAACCTATCGATCGTAGTCTAGGTAATCATGCGGTATTTGGTGGGCTATTAAACCAACAAGAAAAAGAACAATTACGTCGCCAAATCATCGCCAAACCCTATAGTTTTATTGGCCAAGAACAGGCCAGCTTTTCTACCTTACCGGCCTTTATCGACCACCAGATTGAACCTAGAAACGCCGTATTACGAAATTTTGTAGTCGCCAGCGACAATGAATATGTGGTGATGCCAGGCGGACTAACGCGAGTTGCTCGCCAAAAAGATAACTTTATCGTATCCAATCAAGCCGGCGGTATCAGTAAAGACACCTGGGTATTAGCTTCAGAACCTGATAAACCCGTCAGTTTATGGCTACAACCTCGACGTAATCAATTAATTGATGCCATCATAGAACCATTAACCAGTCGCTCAGCCGATAATCTATTTTGGGTGGGTCGACATCTTGAACGCATAGAAGCCACCACTCGATTATTTCGCACCATATTAAGCAAACAACGAGAATCACTAGAATTTAAAGATCCTCTTGATAATGAATGTCTGAAGGTATTGTTGCGTGCACTCACACTAGTGACCGTTACTTACCCTGGCTTTATTAAAGAAGGAACTCAACGTCTAAAAGCGCCCAATGAAGAATTGCTGTCACTCATTAAAGACAGTCATCGTAAAGGTTCATTATCTGCCAGTATACTAGCGTTTGTGCAAGCAGCCTTTAGCAGCCGTGATTTATGGTCACAAGATACCTGGCGCAGTGTCGATAATATTCAACGGCGCTGGCAACAACGCATCATTCATAATCAAGATCTCACGCTCGAACAACTACCTAAAACATTGGATGATTTAATAACAGGCTTAGTTGCTTTTAGTGGTTTAACCAGTGAAAGCATGACCCGTGAAGCAGCTTGGTTAATGCTTGATAGTGGACGCAGACTAGAACGCGCCTTAACACTCATTACCCTATTGCGCTCAACAGTCGCTTTGCGTCACCAAGTAGCCTTACAAAATCAAATACTAGAAGCTGTTTTAGTCACTACCGATAGCTTAACAATATATCAACGTCGTTATCGTTCCTTTATTCAATTACCTATGGTGCTTGCCTTATTACTACTTGATGAAACGCATCCTCGTTCAGTCGCGTATCAACTGCATGAATTATCAAATCATGTAAACGAATTACCCCGAACGACGGGAAAAAGTCAGCTTAGTGAGCAAGCTCGTTTACTGCTAAAAGCCTATACAGACTTACGTCTTTGCAATATCTCTGAATTATCAGAACTTAATGAAAATGAAGGTATTTACACGGCATTAGATCAATTACTATCCAATACCACGGATTTATTATGGCGATTTGCGGATGTGATTGCAGAGGCTTATTTTAGCCATGCACAAACCTCACAGCTGATGGTAGCCAATACCGCTGAGGACGAACTGTGAAATACCGAATAACTCACACCACAGAATATCACTACAGCCAAGCAGTGGGACTATGCCAAAATGAAGCCCGATTACAACCTCGCAATTTCTGGCGTCAACACTGCGATAGCAGTCGCTTAGACATAACGCCCTCGCCCTCAGATTTTCGTGAACGACTGGATTTTTTCGGTAATCGTGTCGCTTATTTTGCTATTCAACAACCGCATACGCAATTAAGCCTAACAGTAACCAGTGACGTCACTCTATTCCCAAAACAACAGCAATTAGGTTTATTTGATCAAATGAGCTGGGAACAAGTTCGAGATTTATTACAACAAGCGATTCCACCGATGCAGGCACAAGCACAAAGTCAGCAAGGTCAAAGTCAAAGCCAAGTACAACATCAAGACCATGCACCTGATTTTTTTGATGCCCAACAATACTTGTTGGACTCACCGATGGTGGCGACATCGCCAGAACTAGCCGATTATGCGCGCAGCTCATTTCTGCCTAATCGCCCCTTGCTGGAAGTGGTTCACGACTTAATGACGCGCATCTACAAGGATTTTACTTACGACCCAAATTTCACCACCATTGCCACACCGCTTTCGGACGTGCTGCATTTTCGTCGAGGCGTCTGTCAAGATTTTGCACATTTAGCCATTGCTTGTTTACGGGCTTATGGTATCGCTGCACGTTATGTCAGTGGATATGTTGAAACCTTAGCAGAACCCGGCAAACAACGATTAGTAGGAGCGGATGCTTCACATGCTTGGTTTTCAGTTTATAGTCCACGTATCGGCTGGTTGGATTTTGACCCTACCAATAATACTGTGCCCTTAGATCAACATATCACGCTAGCTTGGGGGCGTGATTATGCCGATGTAACGCCACTTAAAGGTATTGCTTTCGGTGGTGGTCAACATACGCTATCGGTATCAGTGGATGTGTTGAGACTGGAATAGAACTTGGAGTCATGTAGGCTGGGTTAACGGCTTTATCGTTAACCCAGCCTTATTTAGCGTCAATGTTGGGTTGCGAAAAGCACGCAGCCCAACCTACAAATCTAACACTTTAACTATACGGAGTTCTTATGAGTACTATTCATTTTGTAGGCGGTGAAAAAGGCGGTGTAGGTAAGTCCGTGGTTGCTCGTTTATTAGCGCAATATATGATTGATCATGAACTGCCTTTTATCGGTTTTGATACCGACAAATCCCATGGTTCCTTACTGCGTTTTTATAGTGACTATGCCGCAGCTACTATTATCGATGACTATGAAAGCCTAGATACGATTATTGAAACGGCCAGCGTAAACCCTGAGCAACGTATCCTAGTTGATCTTGCTGCTCAAACCCATCAGCCCTTAGCACGCTGGCTAGACGAATCGGGCGTATTAGAATTGGCAGAAGAGCTTAGTATTAATATCTGTTATTGGAATGTCATGGATTCAGGCAAAGATTGCGTGGACTTATTAGATAAATTACTCACGCAATTCGGCACGCAACTTAATTATGTGCTAGTACAAAACCAAGTACGTGATGAGCAATTTAATATCCTAGAACATTCTGGCGTTAAAGACCGAGCACTGGCTTTCGATGCGAAAGTCATGACCTTAAAACGCCTGCATGCCCCTGTCATGACTAAAGTCGACAGCAACAGTTACAGTTTCTGGGCGGCCAAAAATAAAGATACTGAAAGTGCTTATCCCTTAGGTTTACTGGAAAGACAACGCATGAAAATATGGTTAAATCATGCTTACAGTGAAATATCGAATATCGGTGTTTAAAAACGCTGGCACTGCACTTAACGCAAATTAAACACGGTTACAAATGAAATTAAGAGTCAGTTGTCAGCTACGTTTCCAAATAGTAGAGCCTAGCGTATTAATTTTGATACTGCGACCTTATCGAGGCAGTCAGCAATCGATAAATCGTGAGGTTTTTAGCATTAAGCCCCTATTGGCGACAATAGAAAGCACCGACAACTTTGGCAATGCTTGTCAGCGCTTGTTAGCTCCGACCGGTGATTTATTTATCTATAGTTCAGCCGATGTCATCGTTAATAATTATGTTGAAATAAAACCCAATGCTCACTTTGTAGAAATACAACAACTTCCTAATAAAGTACTGCCTTTTCTATTGCCCAGCCGCTATTGCGAATCTGATCGCTTTGGTGATCTTGCCAGAACCATAACGACAAACTCAATACCCGGCTACGATCAAGTGCTCGCCATTTCAGACTGGGTAAGGCATAACATTCAGTATGTGCCCGGCTGTAGTGAATTCCCCTTGTCAGCAATAGAAATTCATCAGCTAGGTCAGGGAGTTTGTAGAGACTTGGCGCATGTTGCCATAGCTCTGTGCCGCAGCATTAGCATACCCGCAAAATTAGTCGTCGGTTATTTATATAGACTACAGCCCATGGATTTACATGCTTGGTTTGAAGCTTATATTGGCGGACGCTGGTATATTTTTGACGCTACTCAACCAGACTTACTTGGCGGCAGAGTTATTATTGCTTATGGCCGCGATGCTGCTGATGTCTCAATCTTTCACCAATTTGGTTCTGGCTGCCTACTCAGCAACATGGACGTTCGTGTTGATTTACTGGATAATTAGCCCATTAACACGGCTACCAACTTAAAACAGGACAGTTTAGTTAGCTTAGCTTAACCGTTCACTTTTAGACAGGATTATCCTAAGTGTAGACAAAGGGCAAAAGGTTAAGGCCGAAGTGTTAAGCCTAGTATCTGTTCCGGCTTAAGTTGCTAGGCTCTTAGGCTTAATCTTTCGCCTTGTGCCTTTCGTCTGTGCTCAAACTGTCCCGCTTTAGGTTGGTAGCCATTAACACTTTTTAACCACCCCCATCATCATCATCATCATCATCATCATCATGACTTATTGTATTGCAGCGTCTATAAACGAAGGACTGATTTTAGTCTCTGACTCACGAACCAACGCCGGCATTGATAATGTCAGCACCCACGGCAAAATGCACGCGTTTGATACCCATAGCGATCGTAAAATAGTCTTGCTCTGCGCCGGAAATCTAGCGACGACGCAGGCCGTTTTAGAACAATTACACCGCGATAAGCTTAAAAATGCGCCTATCAACTTAAATAACGTAGAAAGCTTGTTTGAAGCCGCCGAATATTTAGGCCATGTTAGTGTCGATAAACAAAAACAACATACCGGTGGTAAAGGACAATCGGCCTTTAATGCCTCGGCCAGTTTTATTCTAGCCGGTCAAATCGGCACAGAGCCTCATGCAGCCTACATGGTTTATGCAGAAGGCAACAGCATAACCAGCTCAGCTAACACACCTTTTTTACAAATCGGCGAAAGCAAATACGGCAAACCCATACTCGATAGATTCCTTAAACTAAACACCTCGATTGATGAAGCCGCACGCTGCTGTTTGGTGTCTATGGACTCGACTATCCGCAGTAACGCCAGTGTTGGCGCGCCCGTAGAGTTACTTATTTATCGTAAAAATAGCTTTAGTTTGGATGAATATTACTGCTTTGATGATGATAACGACTACCTATTACTCCTAAGGCGCAGTTGGGAAGCCAAGTTACGTGAAGCCATATCGGCCTTACCTTTATTGGATAAGACCTCAGCAAAACCTATAGTGATGACTTTATAATGATCAAAGGAGTCCATTCTTAAAGTTTATAAGCCGTCAAATCAGCGTTAAAGCTAAGACACACTAAAATATCATTCACGAAAAGCTTGTGCTCGACCTCAGCGATCTAATCAGACTTTATGCTAGCGATGGATTTTTAAAGGATAAAGTAACTGTCCTGTTAAGGAGTTAGGTATTTTTGCTTTGATACCATAAGCCAAAGGCCATTGATGCTTAGGCAAATAATAAGTCCCGAACAGCTTGTCTATAAAAGGCAACATAGAGGAGTAATTACAGTCTCGTTGTTCGCCCAAAGTATGATGCCAGTGATGGAAGGCAGGCGTAGAGATTAACCATTCTAAAGGGCCTAGTCGCCACCTTATATTGGAATGGATAAAAAACCCCCATAGTGTAAGAACCAGTACCAGTAGAGCCGATACTGCACCGCCTGACGGTGTCAATGGCGTTGCTATACCGAGCATGTAAATGGGCACTAAACCGCACAGCCGAATAAAAGCATTGTCTAGCGGATGGGCCCGCGAACTGATTAAAAAATAGATTTGTTCAGCACTATGGTGAATGGAATGAAAACGCCAGAGAAAAGGAATTTGATGAGCCCAGCGATGTCCCCAATAAAAACCGATCTCGCCAACTACTAAACCAGCCAAGGCACGTTGCCATAAGGGCCAAGTGGCGACTGTGCTTTGTAGGGTTTGTGGAACCAAAGTATGAGCAGCCACGGCGACTAAAGAAAACGGCACCGCTAATAGCAGGCCGGGTATAAGACCGCTAATAAAATAGTAACCCAAATCTTGGGTCAGCTCCTTGCGTAAGAATTTTTGCGGATGTACCGCGAACACACGCTCCAGCGGCAAAAAAATTAATAGTAGCAATAACAGCCACGCACAAAGTCTGAGCGCGCTCATCAACAACGCTATAAGCTGCTGTTGGTCTAGGAATGAAGGTAGGGACATGGTAAATATACGGATAAATGGATAATGCCAGTTATCACCTGTTAGCGTGATAACTGGCAGAGACCTTGTGTTTAAGCAGTAAGCTTAGCAGGCTTACGTAAGCGACTAACCGCAAAACCCAGTAGACCGACAGCAAAAAGGGCTAAGGTTTCTGGTTCTGGCACTAGCGCTAGATCCGGTGTATCAACTTGAGTTAAAAATACCATAGGAGGAAGATTAACTGTATTGCCATTGTTACCCCAAGCCAAGAAACTCAGTAATTCGTTTGTAGCATGGGCGGTAAGATTAACACTGACTGCTTGCCAAGGTGTTGTACCGCCCGAAGGCGTAGTCATTAACGACGTAGCCACGACACTTGCTAATGGATCCGCGTTAGAATAGGTACTGTCATGGCCTCCATAATAAGCATCGGCGGCACCACAACCATTACAATAAGTCATCGCAGAGGTACCTAATGAAACTATCCACTGCTCAGTTGTATATTGACCATTAGCAAAACCAGTTTGTTGACTAGCCGCTTGATAGAAACTTAAGGTGTAAGTTTGACCTGGCGTCAGTCCGGTTAGTTGATGGTTAAAACTACTCTCAAAGGAAGGGTTACCGTCCGCCTCTACGTAATTGTAAGCAGGTCCAGAGAGAATTCCTGGATTACCATAAGTTTGTAAGTAAACTGGACCTGCGGCGCTTTGTGCGGGAACATTACTATCAATGAAAATAAGCCCATTTCCTCCTGACCAACCAACTGGATTAACGCTCGTAAACGGAGCCTTAGGGGCAGTACCCGTGTATTGAGTAAAGTCTAAATTAGTAAGTCCAGGAAGAAACGGAAATGCCTGAGCCGAACAAGCTAAAAGCGACAAACCGACAACCGGCAAGCCGATTGAAATTGTCTTTCGTAATAATGTATACATAATATTACCTATTAAAAGTTGAATGAAAAACAGCAATGCCCAAGTATAAGACAGGACTGATCTAATAAAGCAAAATACACACCAAAAATAATTTAATCTCAATATCAACAAGTTACACGCACCACCATTTCTTAAACCATGCTAACTGTAAAGAAAGCTGACACTATTTATTAAATGATGCAATTATCAGCATACATTTTTAATGTCTTTACTGCGGCCTTATCATTGATCTTAAGCGTGGAGTAGGCTTGAAGGATTTCTTATATGTAAAAAAAACTGACAACTTGATATTGATTATGTATGACAAGCTAAGTCAAGGTTAGTCCGTAGTCTCGATATAGCAAGGCAGAAGCTAGGACTTACAGCACGCCGACACCCTCGATTCCTCTGCATTTCATCGAGGCTACTTGCTATATTTACCTTCAAATCATAAGATATAACTCATGCACACCAAATTTACCCAAGTCGTCATCCCGGCAGGGAGACGCTACTTTTACTTGTGTAGATACCTATGCACTTGTGCTGTATGCAATGTAGTGAAATCAAAGATGATCGAATCCTAAAATATTACATGAGGTTTTAACCCAATAAGTTGCCATGATAGAACGTCATACAGGATACAGGCATGAGTACAATTGATTGGTCGAGTAGCGAAAAAAAAATTGCAAAGCAAGCTTTTGATGCCGCATTAAAGCGAGAGTACGCGGCACTTTTAGATCAACTCAAATATTCCGCCGCGAAAGCAGAGAACCGAGATGATATTTGGGATATTCATGATTACCTCACAGAACAGCGAAAATTAATTGATCAGAAGTACGACTATCGTTATTCGCAACTTATGTTCGTATTCGGTGTATTACTACGAGATAAATGGCTTGAAGAAAAAGACCTAGCAGGACTAGCTGAAGATAAGCTTGAACATATTCGTAGCATTGCTTACTTCTAAGCGCCGAATCTGACTATAGTAAAAGTCATATGACTGTAGCTTTAAAATCTAATGAGGGAAATACTCATTGGCCATTGAAATAAAACCTCTAGTCTTTTCCTGCTTTATTTAATATCTAAATCTGGTATCTTTGTTCACAGTTCAACTGTTTATATATGCATGTCTTTTTTATTTCACCTTATTCCCCCTAACTTAATTAACAGGATAATTCATGAAAACTCGCGCCGCTGTGGCATGGAAAGCAAATTCACCGTTGGTTATAGAAGAAATTGATCTACAAGGCCCGCAACACGGTGAAGTATTAGTCAGAATGGTTGCGACTGGTGTCTGCCACACTGATCTCTTTACGCTGTCCGGTGATGACCCTGAAGGTATTTTTCCTACTATTCTAGGTCATGAAGGCGGTGGTATCGTCGAAGAAATCGGTACTGGCGTCACTACCTTAAAAGTAGGCGATCATGTCATTCCACTTTACACACCTGAGTGTGGCGTCTGTAAATTCTGTCTTTCTGGCAAAACTAATTTATGCCAGGCTATCAGAGCTACACAAGGCAAAGGTCTTATGCCTGATGGCACTACCCGCTTTTCAAAAAATGGTACGCCGATATTTCATTATATGGGTACCTCTACCTTCTCCGAATACACAGTAGTCCCTGAAATTGCCTTGGCTAAAATCAATAAAGCGGCCCCTTTAGAGAAAGTGTGTCTTTTAGGCTGTGGCATTACTACCGGTATTGGTGCGGTATTAAACACCGCAAAAGTAGAGCCTGGTGCAACAGTTGCGATCTTCGGACTGGGTGGCATCGGTCTATCTTGTGTTCAAGGTGCGGTTATGGCTAAAGCCGGACGCATCATTGTAATTGATATTAATGAAGATAAGTTTGAAATGGCCAAAATGCTAGGCGCCACTGATTTTATCAATCCCAAAAAATATGATGCACCTATTCAGGATGTGATTGTTGATTTAACCGATGGCGGTGTTGATTATTCTTTTGAATGTATTGGTAATGTCCATTTAATGCGCCAAGCTTTAGAATGCTGCCATAAAGGCTGGGGCGAATCAGTCATTATCGGTGTCGCAGGCGCTGGCCAAGAAATATCAACTAGACCTTTTCAATTGGTTACCGGACGTGTTTGGCGAGGCTCTGCTTTTGGTGGCGTAAAAGGCAGAACAGAACTACCCGGCTATGTTGAAAGATACATGGCTGGGGAAATAAAAATTGATGAAATGATTACCTTCACCATGCCACTGGAAGAAATAAACACCGCCTTTGATTATATGCATGATGGTAAAAGCATACGCTCTGTCGTCATTTTTTAGGATATAAATACCATGGCTACTATTGAATTAACAAAAAAAGCAAAATGTTTTGGTGGACGAGTGGAATACTACACTCATGCCTCGGTCGCTACCAAAACTCCGATGACCTTTTCAGTCTTTATCCCTGAAAGTGCCGCCTCAAAAGCGCATAAACCCGCTATGATTTGGCTTTCAGGCTTAACCTGCACCGAAGAAAACTTCATCACTAAAGCAGGCGTGTTTCCTTGGGCTAGCGAGCATGGCATTACGGTCATATGCCCCGACACCTCACCACGAGGCACTGATTTACCGGGAGAACATGACAGTTACGACTTTGGTTCTGGCGCCGGCTTTTATCTCAATGCCACCGCACAACCTTGGTCAGAAAATTACCACATGTATGATTATGTGGTGAATGAAATCACAGACATTTTATATAGCAACTTTTCAATATCGAAAGATAATCTAGCTATTTCTGGTCATTCCATGGGCGGACATGGTGCATTAATCATGGCCTTGAAAAACAGAGACACTTTCAAGTCAGTTTCTGCTTTTTCACCTATTGTTAATCCAATGAATTGCCCTTGGGGGCAGAAAGCACTTTCTCTTTATTTAGGAGAAAACAAAGCCGATTGGGAGCAGTACGATAGCTTGATGCTAGTTGAAAAATCCGAGTCCATTCCGCCCATGTTCATTGACCAGGGTTTGGCCGATGACTTTCTAGCAGAACAGTTAAAAACCGAGGTTTTCGCCAACAAAATCAAAGAAAAAGGTTTTAGCGAAAACTGCACCATCCGTATGCAAGAAGGCTATGACCATAGTTATTTTTTCATCACCAGCTTCATTAAAGATCACATGGACTTTCATGCAAGCCATATTTGTCGTGATTAAATAGTCATCATATGTAAGCTGGAGTTTTCCAAACTTCAGCTTACATCGTGAGTCACAAAAGTATAGATAACTGGCAAATAGCAGTATCTCCAACACCTGCACCGTTACCACTTCCAACACCAATTCCAATAGTGCAAAAAGCAACTCCTATATCATGCGATGAAATTTGTTCTAAAAGCGGTGGCGTCAAGAAATGTGAATTCAAAAAGAAAAGAACTGATAGAAAAGTGTTAATAGCAGAATGTGAAGCTAAAAAAGAGGGTTTCTGGTCACGAATAACCCACAAGAATAAAAATCGCTTGGGTATTGATTGTCGCGACCTTTGATTAAAAATAGTCTAAGTTAGAGCCGTCATCCTAATATTGACTGGGATTTCTTATTTTAAAAAATCATTGATTCTTTTTATTTCTAATGCTCTTAATTCTTCTAGTCGTTTAATAAAGTTACAAAGATATCTGTTAATTTTTACTTTTTTTTCCAATTTTCGCTTAGTTATTTGTGGAACATCATTGACATCATTTGTTTTATACATTCAATCACTTAATAGGTAGCATGTAATCAATTACTGGCAAATCAGTTTACCCTTAATTTTAGTAAGGTCAAGTAATTAAATCCAATTATTTCTAGCAATGAAAACACTGAAGTTAGCCACTGTATAACTAAGTGCCACAGAGGAATATCATCGATTTTTAATAGCATTTATTCTTAATACTAAATACGCTATTTCCAACCGATATTAGGGCTTATTAGTGAATATCAGGTTGAGCAACTTTATATCATCACTATTAACCCTAACGACCACCTTCCAAAGCTTAATTTCCTTGATTCTAAGGTTAGTTCTGACCTTCAAAATAAGGGTGTAAGGCGTTAAGCATTACCTAACGCCTATTCTTTAACTCGCCATTGTAATAAGTCTAATCGGCCATCAAAGTGCTCAACAATGGCTGTGCAGTTTTCAACAAAATCACCGGTATTGATATACCAAAAATCGTCGATTTGTTTAATCTCAGCATGATGGATATGCCCGCAAATCACGCCATCCAATTTTTCACTTTTAAGACTAAGCACAATACTTTCTTCATAAAGACTAATAAACTGCGCCAGGTTTTTAACATTGAGCTTAATATAAGTGGCCAGAGAAAAGTGTGATTGCACACCCAGTAGTTTTCTAAAATAACGAATAACTCGATTCATTTCAATCAGCCAGTCATAACCCACATTTCCGACGAATGATAACCAACGACTGTGTCGCGCGATGCCGTCATATTCATCACCATGGACTATTAGTAATCGTTGTCCAGAAGCCGTTATGTGAATATCAGAGTTTTTAACCGTAATATCACCAAAAACATAATCATCGTATTCACGTAAGTTTTCATCATGATTACCAGGAATGTAGATAATTTGGGTTCCGTGCCTTGCCTTACGCAATAACTTTTGGATGATGGTGTTGTGGCTAGAGGGCCAATACATTTTCTTGGATAAGGCCCAAAAATCAATAATATCCCCGACTAAATATAGCTTTTCACTGTCATTATGTTTAAGAAAATCTAGCAAAATCTCAGCTTGGCATTGCGTAGAACCGATGTGTAAGTCAGAAATCCAGATAGTGCGATACTGTGGTGTTGTCATAAATATCAACAAATTATTATAGTTTTATATCGCTACATTTTCTTCTTTATACATGACACGCTTATGACAATTTTAATCAAGCAAACAATTACTACATGTCACGAACTTGACATATTTAACGCCTAAAATTGCTTAAGTTGAAAAACACGGCTCTATGTGAATCGTAGTGGGTAAACCGTCATTCCAGCAAGGACTGCCGGAAACCAGTTGCCATGGATGGTAAAACCGCATCACTATAAGTTTCATGATAAGCACTCCTTCATTATATGTGTACGTCAATGTACTCTAGATCTCGGCACAAATCTGTCTGGAACAGACAGACATTTAACAGAAGCGCATCAGGCAGGACCGCCTGACGTGAATCCATGCCGGAATGACGAATTTAGGGTTTTTCAGGTACTGATAAGATTTGTATTTTTAGGTCTTATTTTTATTTACTTATTTTAATTAACATAGAGCACTACCCAGTCTTGGTTAATAAGGAACCACCATGATCAATGCCGAACGTATATTGCAAGACACCTACCCAGATTTTAAGCTAGGCAAAGATAACGCTCTAGCCATCAAAGCACTCAAAAAGCTGCTACACGAAGATGACTTTAATGCAGTTATCAGCAAGAACCAGCATCTACGTGGCTTCGCTTTTTTAGATAAATTACTAAATTATTTCAAATTCAATTATCAGGTCGATAATAATTCGTTTAACAACATTCCTTCTGAGGGACGTTTATTGATTGTTGCCAATCATCCGATTGGAACCCTCGATGGCTTGGCCTTAATAAAATTAATACGCTCGGTACGCCCTGATGTGCGCATTATGGCTAATCGTGTTTTGACGAATATGGAGCCACTTGCATCGGTATTTTTTCCTGTTGATGTTCTAGCTAATAAGAAACAACTGAAAGAAACGTATAAATTGATGTTAGGTTCCCTAGAGCGGGAAGAGGCTATTATTATTTTTCCTGCGGGTGAAGTATCAAGAATCACTCCTAAAGGCGTACGTGATGGCGAGTGGCAAAATAGTTTTCTTAAATTAGCTCGCAAAACCCGCAGCCCCATTTTGCCTATCCATATTAAGGCTAAAAACTCAGCCTTGTTTTATAGTTTATCGATGATTTACAAGCCATTGGCTACGCTATGGTTAGTGCAAGAAATGTTTAATAAACAAAACCAGACTATTCTATTCAACGTGGGCGCACCAATTCCTTACAGCGCTATCGAACATTCTGAAGAAACTAATAAACAGCTATGTAAGCGTTTTCGTAAACATGTCTTAAATCTTAGCAGTAAGCACAAAACATCGTTGTTTGATACCGTCGCCACAGTAATTCATCCTAGCGATACTAAAGCCATTAAAAAAGCGTTGTATCTTTCGCCATTATTAAGTGAAACTCGTGATGGTATGAAAATTTTTCTGTATCAATTTGCTGATGATTGCCCTGTGATGCAGGAAATAGCAAGGCTTCGTGAACTAACTTTTCGTACTGTGGAAGAAGGTACAGGCTTAGCCTCAGATCTTGATCGCTTTGATATTTATTACAGCCACATTGTCTTGTGGGACGATAATGATTTAGAAATAGTCGGCGCTTATCGAGTCGGTGAAGGTTCTAAAATCATGGAAACCTATGGTATCGAAGGCTTTTATACCCATAGTTTGTTTGATTTTGGTGAAAACTTTATCCAGTATTTACCGTTGAGTATCGAACTGGGACGTAGTTTTGTGCAACCTCGCTACTGGGGAAAATATAGCTTAGATTACTTATGGCAAGGCATAGGCGCTTATTTGCGCGAACGCCCAGAGATTAAATATATGTTTGGCCCCGTCAGCCTTAGCAATGCCTACTCCCAAGAAGCTAAAGAACTTATAGTGAGTTTTTACGAGCATCAGTTTGGATCGCCTTTAATGCAAACTAAAGCCCGAACTCCGTTTGTTATTTCCGATCAAAGTCAGCAATTTGCAAAACTAGCGTTTGATGATGAATATGCCTTCAGCTTTAAAGTCTTAAACAGCGAACTGAAAAAGC
Organism: uncultured Methylococcaceae bacterium; assembly: GCA_903905335.1. Taxonomy (GTDB): domain Bacteria; phylum Pseudomonadota; class Gammaproteobacteria; order Methylococcales; family Methylomonadaceae; genus Methylobacter_C. Next base: position 560 of record CAIVGC010000303.1, on the reverse strand, counting down.
TCGGCGTTAAAGTGCCTACACTTTATAAACAGTATGTGGAGCTGTGTATCGATAAGGGTTGTCATTTCATTGATTTCAATATTGATCCTGATTTTAACGACTGCATCGATAGCTTAGTGATGATAGAAATCGACAAAATCACGCCGAAGAAAAGGCAACGCTATATCGAAAAATCTCTAAAATTGGATGCTTAAGATCTCTTCCATTAACATCAATATCTTGTCGTTTCACGATCTCTTTATAAAGATAGGGACTGCGACAATATGCCACATTTTCTTTACTCAACTTTATCGTTAATATAGCTGTAACTCTTGAGATGCAAACTTCCTCCTCGGAATTCAGAGCTTTATATCCTTCTCTTCAATGCGGCTACCTAGCCGCATTTTTTTGCCTGTCATTTTATAAGTTGTTGTAAATACAGGGGCTGCGACAATATGCCACATTTCCTTTATTCAATTTTATCGTTAATATAGCTGCAACTCTTGAGATGCAAACTTCCTCCTCGGAATTCAGAGCTTTATATCCTTCTCTTCAATGCGGCTACCTAGCCGCATTTTTTT
>CAIVGC010000302.1 GCA_903905335.1 uncultured Methylococcaceae bacterium | reverse complement strand
TGTAAGTTATTACGCTTAAATATTGAAGAGAATAGTTTCTTTATTCCCAAGGCAAAAACTCAGGAAGACAGAATTACTCAGGCGTTGGATAGTGTAAGTACTGAGCATGTTGATACGGTAGGAGCTGATATGTTTGCTAACCGTTTAACTAAGAATCTGAAAAAGTTTTCTCGTTGGGCAAAACAGCAGTCTGTTAATTGTTATCGTGTCTATGATGCTGATTTACCTGAATATGCGGTGGCTATTGATATTTATCAAGGCGAGCAAAGGTGGGTTAATATTCAAGAATACGAACCGCCTAAAAGTATAGATCAACATAAAGCCGATCAACGCTTAGCTGCTTTGTTAGCAGAAGTTCCCAAAGTGTTAAAGGTAGCGCGTGAACAGGTATTTCTTAAAATACGCAAAAAACAACGCAGTACCGATCAGTATGAAAAACAGGCAGAATTAGGCCAGTTTCATACTATTGAAGAAGGCGGTTGTAAGTTATTAGTTAACTTTGAAGATTATCTGGATACTGGCTTGTTTTTAGATCATCGCCCCATTCGTATGTTGATTCAAAAACAAGCTAAAGATAAACGCTTCTTAAATTTGTTTGCTTATACAGGTAGTGCCTCTGTACACGCGGCAATGGGTGGCGCAAAGGCTACGACCACAGTTGATATGTCTAATACTTATATTGCCTGGGCCAAAAACAATATGGCCTTGAATAAAAATAGTGGCGAGCATGAATTCATACAGGCTGATTGTTTGGATTGGTTGTCAGTAGTCGCCAAGCAAGAAAATAAACCGCAGTATGATTTAATATTTCTTGATCCGCCTACGTTCTCTAATTCTAAGCGTATGACCGATGTGTTCGATATACAAAACGATCATGTTTCGTTAATTAATAACGCAGTCTCGTTATTAGCACCCAATGGGGTTTTATATTTCTCCACTAACTTCAGACGTTTCAAAATAGATTTAGAGGCGCTAGCTGATCTAAAAATTGTCGATATTACTAAAGAAACTATACCCGAAGATTTCTCTAGAAATCAGCGTATTCATTATTGCTGGAGCATTCATCGTGCAGAATAGAGTGAGGTTATTAGTGTCGGGTCGTGTGCAGGGTGTTTATTTTCGGGTGTTTACCCGGAAAAAAGCGCTGCAATTAGGTGTTAAAGGTTACACCAGAAACTTGGCAGATGGTCAGGTAGAAATTGTTGCTGAAGCTGAAGAGCTAATCTTAGATAAATTTATCCTATGGTGCCACAAAGGCCCCATTACCGCACGAGTTGATCAGGTTGTATTTATTCCCTTAGACTCTGATGAGGCTTTTTCGAGCTTTGGAATAAGATAGGTCCCACTATCATCTGATTTGCTGTTCTTCTAGTCGCGTGTGCTTTCGGTCAGCATCATCTAATTCATAATAGTATAGAAAATCCTAGCGTTAACTCGCTATCGAAATTGTAGGCTACCAATTTAAGACGGGACACTAGCTTAATCATTCACTTTTAAACAGGGTTCTTCTAAGCACAGACAAAGGACGAAAGGCAAAGGGTTAAGTCTAGTACCTGTCACGCCTTAAGTTGCTAGCCTCCTAGGCTTAATCTTTCGCCCTGAACCTTTCGTCTGCGCTGAAGCTGTCCCGCTTTAAGTTGGTAGCTAAATTGTATAAGTATTTTTACGAATATCTTTTGTATTAACTACCTGATTAAATTAACCGCTGTTTAGAGATAGGGAAATAAACTTTACATTCCCATCTACTCTCTTTAAACAGACATGTTAATAAATGCATTTTCTCAATCTTTAATTAAAAATTGCGGCTGCAAAAGCTAAAAATAACAGCCTTGAATATGACAGAAAATTGATCGTTTCTGTAAGAAGTTTTTGAAAATGTATTCCAAGGGTCGTTCGCCATTATTTTTATGTGATTTTGATCATTAAGTTATAAAAGTCTATTTGAAATATTTTTAATGGGTCAATCTGAAGATTTAATATCTGAACGGCCGGTCATCAATGTTAGTAATAATAACAATGGGAGAGTCATGAATACTCCAATATTGTCTTCTACGATTAAAAACAAACAGCCTCACGAAATACAACATAGCATTACAAAAGATGACCTCTTTACTCGAGCAGTTATTATGCTATTAGCTATGACTTTATCAGCTTGCCAAGTAATGCCTTCTAGTCAAGTTGAGTCTGATGATGAAGTAGTCATCAGTGGCGATTTAAGCATCAATATACTCGCTATGAGTTATTCACCCGCAAAACTCGAGGTAGTAAAACCTGGTCGCTATACTGTTACGGTTTCCAATGCATCAACTATTCTTCACGACATTGTATTTTCCAATGGAATTAAATTAATTATTGCTCCAGGTAAGCAAGTATCAACTATTTTAGATATTCCAGAATCAGGTCTGGGTTACTCCTGCTCTTTACCAGGACATAAAGACGCTGGCATGTTCGGCACGATTACGGTCAATAGTGAGGATCATCATTCCGCTGAGAGTAAATCTACAGCACTCTTAGCTAATTATTCACCGTACGATCCAAAAGTGCCGGCATTGCTACCTTTTGAAACCCATGACATTTACTTAATGGCTGTAGAGAAGCTAAATACAGTAGCCAAGGGTGTGACTCAACAACTATGGACTTATAACGGAAAAGTTCCAGGTCCTATCATCCATGTTCGTTTAGGTGACACAGTACGTGTTCATTTATCTAATCCATCTTCTAATAAATTAGCGCATTCAGTGGACTTTCATTCTAGTCAGGTGGCATGGAATGATGAAATGACCAGCATCAATCCTGGTGAAGAAAAGCTTTACGAATGGCGCGCCGATTATGCCGGTGTCTGGATGTATCATTGTGGTTCAAATCCAGCATTACACCATATTGCCAGTGGCATGTACGGTATGGTTATCGTTGAGCCACGTGAAGGTCTATCAAAGGTCGATCATGAGTTGGCCATTGTACAAAGTGAGTTTTATGTAGGGCAAGAAGGCCATACTACCGATTTACATAAAGCGAGTTTACATGGCCCTGATTATGTGGTTTTTAATGGTGTAGCTGATCAATATAAAGATCATCCTATTGAAGTTGGTACTAGCAAGAAAGTTCGGATGTATGTACTCAACGCTGGTCCTAATGAAGATAGTTCCTTTCATGTTGTAGGTACTATATTTAGTCGGGTTATCAAAGAAGGCATAGAGTTAACGCTTGAAAATAAAGGCCACTATGGTGCCCAAGCCGTGGATTTAGCACCTGCTCAAGGGGCGATTATAGAATTTACTACTCCAGAAGATGGGCTCTATCCTATGGTGACTCATGCCTTTAATTTTGTAAGCAAGGGCGCATTAGGTTTGATCAAAGCCGGTGATGGTGATCCTAAAAAATGATTGAGCAGCTATATAATAGCCTTGAAAAAATAGGGTATATTCATCCATTACATCCGCCACTAACTCATGGGCCTATTGGTGCAGTCATTGTCGCCTTTTGTGTAGGTCTAGGTGTTTTGTGGTGGCCACAAAAAAGTTTTATAAAGTCCGCTTACCATGCGGTAGTAATTGCCTTTGTCTTGCTTTTTCCAACAGTGTTAGCCGGAATTTTGGATTGGCAGCACTATTATTCCGGAGCTTTGATATACGCTATTAAAATGAAAATCGGGCTTGCCGTATTATTATTTCTACTCTTATCTGCTATGTTAATAGTTGGGAAGATTCCAAATACACCGCCATCAGTGATGAGATTGTTATTTATATGCTGTCTTTTTAATGTTCTAGGTCTTGGTTATTTTGGAGGGAAATTGGTTTATGAAGGTAGAACACCCATAGCAACAGATGGTCTATTTCCTGGGCGGGTTGTTTTTGAGGGACATTGTTCTGGTTGCCACTCCAACGGTGGTAATATTCTTTATCCGCATTTGCCACTGCGTTCAGCGCCCCAGTTAGCAAGCTTTGAAGAATTCATCGCCTTCGTTAGGAATCCAAAGCTTCCTAATGGTTTAAAAGGGCCTATGCCAATTTTTACAGAGCATGAGCTTTCTGATCTGCAAGCTCATGAATTATATGAGTACGTTATTAAAGGCTTATCTGCCTCAACAAGGAGTGAAAATCCTTGAGTAAAATGGGGGGGGCTACCTGACTACCAATTTAAACGGGACAAAACGAAAGTTAAAGCCTTTAATTTTGCGCTCTCACGCACTACTGTCACCAGCCATTTTGTCGTGCCTTGCTGGACAAGAAATTTGAATTCATCTTGGTTCGTAAATCTGAATCACATGCTGGAGGGTTGGTCTTGTAAGCCAGAGAGTCGAATTATTCGACCTCCTAAACTAGAAACTGTTTCGGTTGTTGTCATAATGAGAATTGCTGTTATATATAAGTTTTTTTACAATGATCTTGAAACTCTTGTAAAATCGCCACGTCTGTGTATTTTTCAATTGTATATTATGGAGTTCAACTAAAATGAAAATAAATACCGCTATTTCAAGTCCTAATGCCAGCATACTGGCAACCAATAAAGTTTTAAAAAATACTTACATGCTGTTATCAATGACCTTGATATTCAGCGCCATGACCGCAGGTCTGGCTATGATGATGAACTTGCCACCTTTCGGTATGCTAATCACTTTCGTGGGTTTTTACGGCTTATTGTTTCTAACCACTAAATATAGCAATAGTGCTTTAGGGTTGCTTTTTGTATTTGCCTTAACAGGTTTTATGGGCTTAACACTAGGCCCTATTTTATCTATGTATGTTAAAGCGTTTAGTAATGGCCATGAATTGATTATGATGGCCCTAGGCGGCACTGGTGTCATATTTATGGGTTTATCTGCTTATGCTTTAACGACACGTAAAGACTTTAGCTACTTAGGTGGTTTTTTAATGGTCGGTGTGTTGGTTGCCTTTTTGGCTGGTATAGGTGCCGTAGTATTTGCTATACCTGCGCTTTCATTGGCCGTATCGGCGATGTTTATTTTATTGATGTCAGGTATGATTTTATTTCAGACTAGTCAAATAGTGAATGGCGGCGAAACTAATTATATTTTAGCGACTATCTCTTTATATGTTTCTATTTATAACTTGTTCTTAAGCTTGCTACAGTTGTTAGGCGTATTCAACGGCAGAGACTAAGTTTTATGGCGGATAATGCAACATTATCCGCCATTCCATATGGTTCTTTTAATATCTTTGTTTACTATGAAAATATTGTTGCTAGTCTTACTGGCTGCTGTTTTTCCAGTGCAGGCGGAGGTATTTAAATGCATTATCAAGCCCAATAAAACCAGTTATCAAGCAACACCTTGCCCCCATGATGTTAGTGAACAGCAAATAGACATTAAATCTCGTAGTGCAGAGGAAGAGATCGCAGCGGCTTTGGCGTTAAAAAAATGGGAGTCCAATTATAACGCCCAGCAAGCCGCTGAGCGGGCTGCTTTAAAAGCTGAGAAAAATAAACAGCCGAGCAAGATTATCGTTGAAGTAGTACAGCGGTCATTGCCGCAATTACGGATGCGAAAAACAGGTAAGCGCAGGATAATGAATCTGCTTTAACAGATACTTTATTTTCATTTCATACATATTTCACATATTTGCAATACCCTCCACAAGAACTTCTAAGTCATATTACTCGAAACTCTCACCAACTTAAGTTTGTTAATGTAGCGATCAAAAAAGTATCGATTTATGGAGTATCTTGATATGTTTTTAATCGGCTACGGCATTTGCTTGTTGCTCATGATAGAATGAAAATCTTTTTTTTATCAAAAGGATCATGAAATTAATTAGAGGACTCACGCATTTAGAACCCTTTGATCAGGGTTGTGTGCTTACGATTGGTAATTTTGATGGCTTGCATCTAGGACATCTTGACGTTATTAAGAAATTAGCTGAACGAGGGCAAGAACTGGCATTGCCAGTGGTAGCAATGGTCTTTGAACCTCAGCCTTTGGAGTATTTTCTAGGCGATAATGCACCTTCGCGGCTGATGCGTTTACGAGAAAAGGTCATAGAGTTTTCAAAACTACCAGTTGATAACTTACTCATAGTCAGTTTTAATCTTGCCTTTGCTAATGGCGATGCCGAACAGTTTATTGAAGATATTTTAGTCAAGCAATTAAATGTTAAGCATTTAGTGATTGGTGATGATTTCCATTTTGGTAAGGCAAGACGAGGCAATTTTGGCCTGCTTAAGGAAAAGGGTAAAGACTATGGCTATACTGTTGAAGATACCGGCTCTTGTTACATTGAAGGTCAACGTGTTAGTAGTACCTTAATTAGAGATGCGTTGGTCGAGGGTGATTTAGCACAGGCCAAACAATTGCTAGGTCGTTGTTATTCGATTTGTGGCCGAATTGCTCATGGTGATAAGCGTGGACGAACGCTAGGTTATCCGACGGCTAATATAAGATTGTTTAGAAAAAATACGCCCGTTAATGGGGTATTTGCCGTTAC
>CAIVGC010000301.1 GCA_903905335.1 uncultured Methylococcaceae bacterium | reverse complement strand
TTGTTTTTTGGTCAGTATATCGCTGTCAAAGCTCATACCGCCTACCGCTTACTTTTGGACCTTCGCAGTAAAAAACCAGACCTAAACTTATCTACCTCACTCTGTGAAAAATCACTGCAATACTCTTTGCGCTGTAGCACTGCATTGATCAGCAGCAGTTCTGAATGGCAACAGTTAGAACAAGTTATCGACAGTCATGATCTAGGTGAACCGGTCGCAGCTGGCTTGTTAAAACGCCCCATACAATTGTCTTTTTATAACGGTAATGGTGTAGGACAGCCCTTAGATATTGCTCAAGTTCAATTACTTAATCCTGAAGGCATTAATCTCATGGAAAATGGTGACTTCTCACACAATACTGATTTCTGGCTATTTACTACTGAGAAACATAATCCTTGGCATATCTTTAATCTTTGGGTACATCTGTTATTCGATCAAGGATGGCTAGGGCTTTGTGTGTTTATTTTATTATTTGCCTTGGCCATCTATCGCTGTTGTCGGCTTTTGCCCCAGCAAGCAATTTACTCAAGCATTTTATTATCAGCTTTTAGCGGCTTTCTGATCGTTGGCTGGGTTGACAGTCCATTTGATGCGCCAAGATTAACGCTATTATTTTTCTTACTACTGTTTTTTGCTCTGCTACGCACGCCGCAAGCATGGAAAAAAGCTCCCACCCTTTAAGTCAAAGCCTATGTCAACTCATTCAAAGCTCTATCAGCTATCTAACAAGACCTTAATCCTGCGCGACTGTCTTTTAAGTCTTATGGTTTTATTGGGTTCAAAATCGCTTTGCGCAGAACCCTCACTAGCCGACACGGTAGCCAAAATCAAACCTAGCATTGTGGCGATTGGCACTTATATGCCTAGGCGTAATCCACGCGCGGTATTTATGGCGACAGGCTTTGTCATCGGTGATGGCAGTTTTATTATTACTAATGCACACGCTATACCAGAAACCCTAGATATTGAGCACTTAGAAAAGATAGCTATTTTTTATCATAAAGATAATATCGATAAAGTTGTTATCGCAACTGAACTAGCCGTCGATAAAGACCATGATCTAGCATTATTAAAAATCAACGACGAGCGCTTGCCTGCACTGACATTAGGTTCAGCAACATCAGTACGTGAGGGTCAACTTTACGCTTTCACCGGCTTTCCAATTGGCATGGTTTTAGGGCTATCTCCGGTGACCCATCGCGGCATTATTTCTGCTATTACGCCCAATGTGATTCCCATGGTCAGCGCAGCGCAAATCAAACAAACTCAATTTAAGCGCTTACAAGATCCCTACAATGTATTTCAACTTGATGCCACCGCTTATCCTGGGAATAGTGGTAGCCCGCTTTATCATCCTGAATCAGGACAGGTCATCGGTGTCATTAATAAAGTCTTTGTGCAAGAAAGCAAAGAAAACATCTTAGCAAAGCCCAGCGGTATTTCTTACGCTATACCCATCAACTATGTAGAAAATATGCTAAAAGCCAAAGGCTACTATTAATGGCAGCCACGTCAACTCAGAGTAAGGGGAATTAAATGATACGCATTTTTCGCCACTATATATCCAGAGCATATCTACTTTTATTATTAATAGAGTTTTGTATGTTTTTTGCCGCCATGTATTGGGGTAGCGACATCCGTTTTCTGATGTCGGAATCATGGTATACCGAAAATCACATCACCTTAGCCAGCTTCATTTTCTCTAGCGTCATGAGTCTATCTTGCATAGGCTTAGGTTTATATAGACGTACCCTTAGCGGTGAAGAATATAACTTGATGACTAGACTTTGTATTAGCTTTGGACTAGGCATACTGCTCCTCGTTGGTATTTATTATCTATTACCAGAACTTTATATTGCGCGCAGTGTATTAGTATTCGCCATTATGTTGGCTTTTCTGGGTATGTCATTAATTCGCTACTTGTTCTATAAATTTGCAAATTTTGATCGTTTAAAAAGACGTTTTCTAGTGATTGGTAGCGGCGAAAGAGCACAGCAATTAATTTCGCTAAATGAGACTTTAATTCATAAAGGCTTTAACATCGTTGGTTTTTTAGCGCTAACTGATGAAGAGTCCGTCATAGATAACAGCCATATCATTGCTTACGATAGGCCTATAATAAAGATTGCTGAGCATTATAAAATAGATGAAATTGTCATTGCCATCCATGACCGTAGACTAGGCTTACCCTTTGATCAGCTATTAGATTGTAAAATGTCAGGTTTAACCATTATGAATATTGTCGAATTCTATGAACGTGAACAAGGCATTATTTCTTTAGCTAATGTCAGTTCCAGTTGGCTAATTTTTTGTGATGGTTTTGCCCAAGGCGATTTAAGAGCTCTGCAAAAAAGAGCCTTTGATCTACTGGCCAGCACATTATTACTCAGCGTGGCTTGGCCTATCATGTGTTTAACCGTACTGGCTATTATTCTGGAAAGCGGCATTAAAGCTCCGATACTGTATCAACAAGTACGCGTCGGTGAAAAGAATCAAAACTTTAAGGTGCTTAAATTTAGAAGCATGAAAACAGATGCTGAAAAAAATGGGGCGCAATGGGCACAGAAAAATGATGATCGCATCACCCATGTAGGACGCTTCATTCGTGCGTGTCGGATTGATGAACTACCACAAATTGTCAATGTATTCAGAGGCGATATGAGCTTTGTTGGCCCTAGACCAGAACGACCCGAATTTGTTGAGGGCTTTAATGAACGCATCCCCTATTATCAAGAGAGACATAGAGTAAAGCCCGGCATTACCGGTTGGGCACAATTATGTTATCCCTACGGCGCTGACGAACATGACACCATACAAAAACTACAATATGATTTGTACTACGTTAAAAACTACAGCTTATTTTTAGATTTCTCTATCTTGTTCAATACAGTGGAAGTTATTTTATGGGGTAGAGGTGCTAGATAAAGCTAAAAATACGTTTATTAAATAACCTGGGAGCTGTCCGAGAATAGAAAACCTACTGCGAAAAAGCTATTTTGGCCAGATTCCCCGATCATTTTTTTAAGGATTATGAGCTGATGTTCACCGCTTTGTAAGTTTGTTACCGGGACAGGGCCAACCTGTGTAGCGTGTTATTTGATATCCTAAAACTTCTAAATTTATTGTAACGGAGGCGCATGACTTAGCAGAACTACCAGTTGCGACTGTTTGTTAGTTCCGGTTTTGCTAAACAGGCTTTTTAAGTGACTACGTATCGTACTCACAGACACTCCAGCTTGTTTAGCATATTCTTCAGGCGAATTACCGGCTAATAATCCCGCAGTCACCTTTAACTCAGCGGGCGTCAAAGCATACAGTTTGCCCAATAAATTAACGGCCGTAAGGCGTATCAATCTGTATGGCATGTTCGCGTAGGGTGGATTCGCGCTAGAGACTGTGAAAGTATTGTTGTTACCCTTTTACCAATAGGTATCTACACAAGTAAAAGTCGCGTCATCCCGGCAGGGATTGCCGGGATCCAGAGCACAGGGATGTGAAAAATAAGATCAAGTTAGCTTCATATCGCTGAAATTTTATTTGTGTAAC
>CAIVGC010000300.1 GCA_903905335.1 uncultured Methylococcaceae bacterium | reverse complement strand
TCGGGGTTTGCAACCCCGATCGAAACGTTTGGAAGGTTCAATCGCTTTCGAAACGTCAGTGACGGGGTTATAAACCCCGTCACGCTTCAGGCGAATACAGTATAAAACCTGGAGTGCTGAGCTTCAGCTATTGCTATGTAAAACAGCTAAAGCAGTTTTACTCCAACTACACAGATAACTAAATTGAATTTAAACATAACTGACCTATGACAGCAGAAAATAGCACTAAAGAAAGTACCCAAGCGCAGTTACTTAAATTAAAAAACTACATTAATCAGGAAATTATCGGTCAGGATATTCTGGTCGAAAGAATGCTGATTGGTTTATTGGCGGATGGGCATATCTTGGTTGAAGGTGCTCCAGGGCTGGCCAAAACCAGAGCCATTAATGTCTTAAGTAAAGGCATTAAAGGTGATTTTCATAGAGTACAATTTACGCCCGATTTATTACCTGCCGATTTAACCGGTACTGAGATATATCGTCCGCAGCAAGGCACGTTTGAATTTCAAAAAGGCCCGTTATTTCATAATCTGATTTTAGCCGATGAAATCAACCGCTCTCCTGCTAAAGTACAAGCGGCATTGCTAGAAGCGATGGCAGAGCGACAAATTACCGTAGGTCAGGCCACATATCCTTTACCGCAATTGTTTATGGTGATGGCCACGCAAAATCCTATCGAACAGGAAGGCACTTATCCCTTACCAGAAGCGCAGTTGGATCGATTTTTATTGCATGTAAAAGTTGATTATCCCAAAGCTGAGCATGAAAAAAGCATCTTGCATTTGGCGCGTAGAGAAGCGCGTTCAGAATCAGTCATCATCCTAGATAAATTTGAACCTATTAGTCAAAGCACCTTGTTTGAGGCACGTAATCAAGTGCTGGATATCTACATGGCCGAAAGCCTAGAAGATTATTTATTACAAATTATACTGGCAACTCGTAATCCTGCTGCCTATGGTTCAGATTTAGCAGCGTGGCTACAATACGGCGCAAGTCCACGAGCCAGCATTGCTTTAGATCGTTGTTCCAGAGCTAAAGCTTGGTTGTCACAACGGGATTTTGTCGGCCCAGAAGATATACAAGATATGGCTTATGATGTTCTTCGTCATAGATTGATTTTGTCTTATGAAGCCGAAGCTGAAGGCATTACGACCGATCACTTTATTAAAGAGTTGATTGCTAGGATTGCCGTACCTTGATGTTAGCTAGTAAAGTCGCTGATCCGGCTAAAGAACTAGTTTCGGTCTCCTTAAAGACATTGATCGATTTGGCGAAACCAGCCAGTCGCTTGGATTTGCAACACAGTCATAACCGAGCCCAACAAAGTGGCGCCTATGTGTCGCGCTTTAAAGGTCGCGGTATGGAGTTTGATGAAGCTAGGCTTTATCAACCAGGTGATGATATCCGCAGTATAGATTGGCGTGTTACCGCGCGTACCGGAAAAACCTATACCAAAGTATTTAGAGAGGAACGCGAACGGCCAGTGTTTATTTCCGTTGATAACCGCTTGACCATGCACTTTGCCACGCGCGGGGTCTTTAAATCGGTACTTGCGGCAAAACTAGCCGGTTTAATAGCTTGGGCTGCCGAGCATCATGGCGACAGAATAGGCGGTCAGTTGTTCTCGGAGCAGGACTGCTTTGAAATAAAGCCACAAAACGGTAGACACGCCGTATTACGGTTTTTAAATGCCTTGGTTAAGCCTCAAAAATCGGCGGCTAAGCATTTCACTTTGTCTCAGGTGCTGGCAAGATTAAACCAACATGCGCGTCCGGGTAGTTTGGTTTATATCGTCAGCGATTTTCGTGGTATCAATGACGAATCTGAAACGCATATTGCTAAATTGGCGCGACATTGCGAAGTGGTGCTGATTTTTATTTATGATCCCTTAGAAAGTAGTTTGCCAGTAAAAGGTCGTTTTAGATTCACCGATGAACTTAGTGACGTGGTGATTGATGCGGGTGATCAAAAAGGGCTGTTTGATTATCATCAGCGTTTTACGGAACGCCAACAGCGATTAGAATGTTTAGCTAAAAAAACAGGCTTAGCGTTCATTCAATGCAGTACGCAAGATGATCCTGTGCAAAGTTTAAGATGATGCTTATTGAACTCGTACCAACAAAAACCGTCATTCCGGCATGGACTGCCGGAATCTAGTTGCCATGGATGGCAATAAGCTGCATCAATAAAATCTCATGATAAACACTACATATATTCGATGTGTACATCCATGTATTCTGGATCTCGGCAGTCCATGCCGAGATGAGCGCACACCAATATATTTAGATGCTTATCCCTACCATGCTGTTGTTAACTAAATAAAATGCAAGAAACTGAACTGCCTCTTAAAGATATACACTTACCCGATGCTATTAGTTGGTGGCCTCCGGCTATCGGTTGGTGGTTATTGGCCTTGTTGATTCCAACACTGCTAGTGTTTTCGTATTGGCTTTATAAGCGACTGACCCGCAAAACGGCGTTAAAAACAGCTAAAAAAACCTTGGCTACTATCAAGCTTAATGTCGAACTGGATAACAATCAAAAACTACGTGAATTGTCTATGCTGCTACGCCGTGTCGCTGTGAGTTTAGCACCTAGAACAGAAGTCGCTAGCTTAACCGGTCAGTCATGGTTAACGTTTCTTGATAAATCCTTAACAGGCACAGCTTTTTCAGAAGGCTGCGGTCAAGTATTGATCACTGCACCTTATCGTAACGTTGCACCTAGTGATCATGAAATAAGCTTATTGATCAGCCTTAGTGAAGAGTGGCTTAAAGCTCAAACTACCCCCCCCAAGAAAAGACCAAAACTATGATTCATTTTGCATGGCCTTGGCTGTTAACAATCTTACCTTTACCTATATTGCTACGCTGGTTGTTGCCTGCTCAGCATCCCGTAGAACAAGCGGCCTTAAAAGTACCGTTTTTGGCTGATTTTTCTGTAGGTCAAACGTCGGCTAGTTCTCAAGCCAAGCAATGGCCGTTATTATTAGCAGCTATTGCTTGGTTGTTATTAGTGCTGGCCTGCACGCGGCCGCAATATCTGGGTGAGCCCATAGAACAAGCCGTAAGTGGTCGAGATTTAATGTTGGCCGTCGATTTGTCGGGCAGTATGGAAGAACAAGATTTTATGATCAACAATAAGCCGGTCGATAGATTGACGGCTAGTAAATGGGTGGCTGGTGATTTTATTAACCGCAGAGTGGGTGATCGCATCGGTTTGATACTCTTTGGTACTCAAGCGTATCTGCAAACACCTTTAACCTTTGACAGAAAAACCGTGTTGACCTTACTAAATGAATCGGTGATTGGTCTTGCTGGTGAAAATACTGCGATCGGTGATGCCATTGGCTTGGCAGTTAAGCGCCTTAAAAACCAGTCGGCTAATAGCCGCGTGTTGATCTTGATGACTGATGGCGCTAATACCGCAGGTGAAATTTCACCCTTAAAAGCGGCAGAACTCGCGGCGGCTAGCCATCTAAAAATATATACCATCGGCATCGGTGCCGATGAAATGATCGTGCGTAGTTTTTTCGGTAACCGCAAAGTAAACCCCTCGCGTGATTTAGATGAAAACACCTTAGTCAAAATTGCTGAAAGCACCGGAGGTCGTTATTTTCGAGCTAGGAATGCGGATGAACTTAATAATATTTACATGTTATTGGACAAGCTTGAGCCTGTAGAAAAAGATAAGCAATATTTTAGGCCGCGTAGTGAGTTGTATATCTGGCCGTTATCGTTGGCCTTGGGGTTAGTGGTTGTTATTTGTTTATCTCGTTTGAGGTTGTCATGAGTTTTACTGAGTTTCATTTCATTAGACCGACTTGGTTGCTGGCTATATTTCCTTATTTAGTTTTGGTAGTGTTAATGCTTAGAAACAAGCTAAGTCGAGGCAACTGGTCTGCGGTGTGTGATGCAGAATTGTTGCCCTACTTACTGCAAGAAAAAGCCAGTCAGCAAAGTCGCTGGGTGCAGACTTCTGGAGCTATTGCTGCCTTTTTAGTTATTTTTGCCTTAGCCGGACCTAGTTGGCAGCGTATACCTTCACCCGTTTTTAGAAATGAATCAGCCTTGGTGATTGCTTTGGATTTATCGCGCTCTATGGATGCCGAGGATATTAAGCCCAGTCGCTTAATGCGTGCGCGTTATAAAATCGCCGACATTTTAAAACGACGCAAAGATGGTCAGACGGCCTTGTTAGTTTATTCGGGCGCTGCTTTTACCGTGACGCCCTTAACCGATGATACCGAAACCATAGCAAGTCAGTTATCGGCGCTCAATACCGATATTATGCCCAGTGAAGGCAATGATGCTGGGCTTGTGCTGAACAAAGCTGTGGACTTGTTTAAACAAGCGGGATTGCAAAAAGGTCAGGTACTCTTAGTGACTGATGGCGTTGATATTGATAAAGCTCAGTCCGTAGTCACAGAATTAGGAAGCTACAGTCTATCAATTTTAGGCGTAGGTACGGCTGAGGGTGCGCCCATCGCCGTGCCCGAGGGCGGCTTTTTAAAAGATGAACGTGGCTCTATTGTTATTCCTAAACTAAATGCGACTGACTTGGTAAAACTGGCGCAGCAAGGCAATGGTATTTATCAAACCATCAGTACCGATGATGGCGATATACTCGCTTTGTTATCAGCACTAGAGCAACCGGTACAACAGCAAGGCAAGGAAAATAAAAATCTACTGTTAGACCAATGGGAAGATAAAGGGCCGTGGCTGTTATTGTTAGTGTTACCGTTGGCGGCGTTAAGCTTTAGAAAAGGTCTATTAACTATCGCCTTAGTA
>CAIVGC010000299.1 GCA_903905335.1 uncultured Methylococcaceae bacterium | reverse complement strand
GGATAGGGAATTTATAATTGACAGCTATAAGCAACTTCAAGAGATAAGACCTTATTACAATATTTTGTCTGTCGATGAAGATCGTTATTTTATTCTTGATCACATCAGGCAGGTAGATATAGCGGCCAGAGAAATTAATACCTCTAAGTTACCGCGTGAAGCCCAAAACTGGGAAAATATCCATTTTCGCTACACACATGGTTATGGGGCGGTTGTGACTCCAGCTGCTCAAGATGCTGGTAATCCGTTGGTTTGGTATTTGCGCGATTTAAACATGCATTCAGATGTAGGCTTTAATGTTGTGTATCCAGATATCTACTACGGTTTGGAACATTATGATTATGCTATCGTGCCGAATAAACTTAAGGTCGAAGCTATAGCCGGATCTGATCCTAGCGTTTCAGGAGAATATCATGGTGAGGGTGGGATTCCGATTCCATCCCTTTTAAGAAAGGCCTTATTTGCATTTTATTTTAAAGATGAAAAAATATTCTTTTCATCTGACATTTCTAAGGAAAGTAAGCTCAAAATACACCGAAACATTACTGAGCGTATTAAACGATTGACACCCTTTTTACATCTTGATAAAGATCCTTATTTGGTCATTGGTAAGGATCGGTTCTACTGGATACAAGATGCTTATACGTTGTCGGATAAATACCCGGTTTCGAAATCGGCAGAAGCTGATTTCTTGGATGGTCATCAAAAATTTAACTACATTCGTAATTCCGTTAAGATTGTCGTAGACGCTTATGATGGTGATGTGGATTTTTATATTTCTGATCCTTCAGATGCCATTATTCAGGCTTATCATAGTGCTTATCCAGGCTTGTTTAAAAATTTGGATGAAATGCCTGTCGAGTTAAAGCAACACTTACGTTATCCTCGTGATCTTTATTATTTACAAATGCAGGTGTATGCCAAATATCATCAGCAAACCCCCGAGTTGTTTTATGAGCAAGCTGAGACTTGGGCGCAGGCCAATGTAAGAGAAGAGCCAGTATTGCCTTATTATCAAACCATGGATTTTGGTAATTGTAATGATACCGAGGAGTTTGTATTAATTAATCCTATGACGCCCGTTAATAGAACTAATCTGAGTATGATTGGTGTAGCGGGTACCTTAGATAAGACTCAATGTGGCTTAGATTATAAGCCCAACATTACGGTTTATAAGTTTGGTAAAGATGTACAAGTTAATGGCCCCGCACAAGTTGAGGCTTTGATTAATCAAGTGCCTGAGATTTCCGAACAATTTACCCTTTGGGATCAACATGGTTCCGTTGTTGAAATGGGCCGTATGATTATTCTACCTATGGGTAATACGGTGCTTTATGTGCATCCTATTTACATGGCATCAACCAAAAACAAAATACCAGAATTAACGAGAGTGATAGTTTCTGTGGGTAATGAAACCATTATGGATACTACTTTATGGTCGGCCTTTAATCGTTTAAAACAAATTTTTATCAAAAATGCTGCCGAAAGCGATGGAACTGAAACGCCTAAATCGGTTGTGAGGCCGAAAAGTAATTAGATTTGTAGGTTGGGTTAACGGCTCTATCGTTAACCCAACATTGAGGCTAAGCGCGACAAAGGGCAAAAAGGCAAAAGGTTAAGGGTTAAGTTGCTAGCCGACATTTCGAAAGCCCACTTCAAATGAATAACATTTACCCCCTATATGACTATTTCTGTTGTTATTCCTACTTATAATCGCCGTGACTTATTAAGCCGCGCCTTATTATCGGTCTTTGCTCAAAGCTTGCTACCGACTGAAGTTCTGGTTATAGATGATGGCTCTGCTGATGGCACAGAGCTTATGATAGCGAAGAAATTTCCAATGGTACGCTATTATCGCCAAGAAAACGCAGGTGTTAGCAGCGCTAGAAACTTAGGTATACACCATGCCACAGGTGATTGGCTGGCCTTTTTAGATGCAGATGATGAATGGCTGCCCGATAAATTAAAGCAGCAAAGTAAGGCTTTGATCGCCAATCCTGAAAGCAAGGTTTGTCATACTGAGGAAATGTGGATACGTAACGGCATTCGAGTCAACCCCGCTAAAAAATACGCTAAAACGGCTGGCTGTATATTTAACGATTGCTTGCTGTTATGCGCGATATCACCTTCGACAGTTATGATTCACCGCTCTGTTTTTGATGCTGTCGGGGTGTTTGATACCGATTTTCCAGTCTGTGAAGATTATGATCTATGGCTTAGAATCACCGCTAATTATCCGGTGTTATTGATTGCAGAACCGCAGATAAAAAAGTACGGCGGACATGATGATCAGTTATCGCAAAAGTATTGGGGTATGGATCGCTTTCGTATCAAAGCGCTGCAAAAAATCATTGATAGCGGTCAGTTGTCTCAAGAAAACCAACGGTCCGCTATTACTTTACTGCTAACAAAAGCTCAGATATATCTGGATGGCGCCATAAAACGAGAAAAAATCGAAGAAGCCGATGATTACCGGCAACTTATATCTCGTTATTAATAGGTGTAGTTTAGTCTTGTTCTCTAAAGCGCACAGTAAGGCCTTGCAGGAAATTTCTAATAATTTGGTCGCCACATTCGCGATAATTTTTATGGCCTTTCTGTCTAAAAAAAGCACTGAGCTCACCCTTTGATATTTGAAAGTCTGCTAGCTTTAAGGTGCTGAGCATATCGTCTTCTTTAAAGTCTAAGGCGATTCTTAATTTTTTAAGTATGCTGTTATTAGTCAGTGGTAATTCTGCAGGCTTAGTTTGTCCGTGTGGAGTTTCTAGCACGCCTCTTTTAAAGGTAATCAGTCCTTTCAAAAAGGCATCCATACGCTCATTATCAAGTTCAATATAACCTTCTAGGTTATCTTTTTTGAGTAGGTGTAGTAACTCATCTCGCTCGATAATCACATCATTTAAGGCAAATATTTCAATCATAGTTTGGTCGTTAAGCTCTAAAGCATAGCGGACTCGGCGTAATACATCGTTGTTAATCATAGTGGTTATTGATTCTGTGTAGTTAGAGGACACGATGTTAATCGTGATTTTTTGGGTGTTATTTCCAAGCAGATCGTTACTACCTTAATTTAATGGCAGTGACTCTACATAGCTATTGCTTTTTAAACCAGCTAGAGCTGTTTTACTCCAGACACACAGCATGACTAACTATGCAGAGCGCTCATCGTTATACACAAATAGATGTATCCATGGCACTGGATACAGGCTTCCCTGCCGGTATGACGTTTTATTTAGGCGTGTGTATAACAAAGAGTGCAGAGCGGATGAACAATAAGAGAGCGAATTAATCTCTTAGCAATTCATTAATCCCAGTCTTACTACGAGTTCTTTCATCAACTTGTTTGATAATTACTGCACAGTAAAGACTGTAGCTGCCATCTGCTGAAGGTAAATTACCTGAAACAACCACTGATCCGGCTGGAATACGACCAAAACTAATTTCACCGGTCATGCGGTTGAAAATTTTGGTGCTTTGGCCGATATAAACACCCATAGAAATAACACAGCCATCTTCAACAACAACACCTTCTACGATTTCAGAACGAGCACCAATAAAACAGTTGTCGCCAATAATAGTAGGGCCTGCTTGTAAAGGTTCTAAGACACCACCTATACCTACGCCGCCTGAAAGATGTACATTATTACCAATTTGCGCACAAGAACCGACAGTAACCCAAGTGTCAACCATAGTGCCGCTGCCTACATAAGCACCGATATTGACGTAAGAGGGCATCAAGATAGCGCCAGGGGCGATATAAGAACCATGACGAGCCACAGCATTAGGCACTACACGCACGCCGGCTTTAGCGAAATCTTCTTCTGTGTAATTAGAATATTTGCATTCAACTTTATCGTAATAACGGGTATTGCCGCCATCCATCAGACGGTTTTCGTTGATTCGGAAAGATAAAAGTACTGCTTTTTTTAGCCATTGATGAGTAATCCAATCGCCGTCAATTTTTTCAGCGACTCTTACTGTGCCTTGATCAAGCAAATTAAGAGTTTCAGTGACGGCAGCGCGAATTTCTGCTGAAACGTTGGCAGGTGTAAGATCTAAGCGTTGTTCAAAAGCGTCGTTAATGATATTTTCAAGTTGTGACATGTTTCTTCTTTATAGTGTGTTAAGGAAATTTTTAATACGATGAGCTGCAGTTATGCAGTCATCTAATGGAGCAACTAGGGCAATTCTAACATGGTTGACGCCAGGGTTTAATCCTTGAAAGTCACGGGACAAAAAACTACCTGGTAGCACGGTGATGTTTTCACTAGCAAAAAGCTGCTGGGCAAAGTCGGTATCTGAAATCCCCCTCAGTCCCTCTTTATCAAAGGGGGAAGCCAACGGCTGGGGGATTTTCAGCCACACATAAAATCCGGCGGGTGGTTTAGTAATGGTGCAGACTTCTGCAAGTATGGCTATGAAGGCGGCAAATTTTTCACGGTATAAGCGACGATTTTCGATCACATGCTCTTCATCTTGCCAGGCCTTAACGCTGGCATACTGGGTAGGTAAAGGCATGGCGCAACCTTGATAAGTACGATATTGAAAATACTGACTTAATAGCTCAGCATCTCCAGCAACAAATCCTGATCGTAAGCCCGGCGCATTAGAACGTTTAGATAAGCTATGAAAAACTACGCAACGTTTATAATCATGATTGCCCATGTTGTAAGCTGTTTGCAGTAAGCCAGCGGGAGGATTTTGTTCATCGTCATACAATTCGCTATAGCACTCATCAGAGGCGATCACGAAATCATATTGTTCCGCCAAGTTAATGAGTTTTTCTTGGTCTGCAGTGCTCATCACTGCGCCACTGGGATTGCCTGGTGAGCAGATATAAATCAGTTGGCAGCGTTGCCAAATGTCTACCGGCACGGCATCAAAATGAGGTAAATAATCTGACTCTTCAGTAGTATTTAAAAAGTAAGGTTCTGCCCCAGCCAATAATGCCGCACCTTCATATATCTGATAAAAAGGATTAGGCATAACAACTACGGGCTTAGTACTAGGATCAATTAGACATTGAGCAAAGGAAAATAAAGCCTCGCGCGTACCACTGACGGGTAAAATTTGAGTTTCAGGATTAAGGTCTACAGACGGAATCTGAAAGCGTTGAGCTATCCAATCAACAATGGCGCGTCTGAGTTCAGGTATACCTTTTGTGGTTGGGTAATTGGCTAAGCCTGAGATATGTTTTAACAACGCCTCTTCAATGAAATGAGGTGTGGTATGAGTAGGTTCACCTATCGATAAGACGATCGCTGACTTATCGGCAGGCGGAACAATGCCGGCCTTAAGTTGCGCTAATTTCTCAAAAGGATAGGGATGTAAATATTTTAAGTTAGGTGTCATGGTTGTATTGCTCACGATAAAAAATCTGTCTATTAACCGACAGGCGTTGGCGAGTCGGAAGATCAACGGGAGTGACAACGCAACTACTTTGATTTTGTAAGTGGAACAAAACTGTCTTCTAAGTATGTCGGGACAGTCGCACTTTAATCATTGTCGCCATTTTACCGTAAGTTTTTATTTTGGGCTTATTCTTGTCATATTTATTTTAAAATGCTTGCTCAGCGTGCGTCATAATCGGCCTTAGATAAAATGCTACTTCGGCGATTAATCTTTTTTGTGTCGTTTAGTGAAGTGCCTTTCAGGCAGTAGTAAACTTTTACTTAAAAAAACAATGACTTTTTATTTTAGGCTGAGTCGTTATAAAGTAAAATATCCAGCTTTATAACGCTTCACTATGATGAATCATCTACAGACTTCAAAGACAAACATGAAAAATTACAAAATTGCAGTGTTAGCCGGTGACGGTATTGGCCCAGAAATTACTAAAGAAGCCATCAAAGTCCTTAAATTAATTGAACAGCGCAATGACGTTACTTTTGAATTAATGCCTGCAGCTTTTGGTGCTTGTGCTTATTTTGAATTTGGCGATGCGTTCCCGCAAGCGACTATGGATATTTGTGACCAAGCCGATGCCATCCTCAAAGGCACGATTGGTTTAAGCCATGAAGAATCTAAAAAAATACCTATAGATAAGCAGCCAGAACGCGGTGCTTTATTACCGCTACGCCGCCGGTACAATACTTATGCTAACTTTCGTCCAGTTTTTTTACCCAAAGCCATTGCCCATTTTTCGCCACTAAAACCTGAAATTATTGGTGAAGGTATCGATATTATTATGGTGCGTGAATTGGTGGGTGGTCTTTATTTCGGTCACAAGGAAGCCGGCATTAATGAGCAAGGTTTGCGTTATGTTAAAGAAACCTTGGAATATGATGAGTTGCAAATTAGCCGTATCTTGCATCAAGCGTTCAAGTTAGCGCAAAAACGCAAGAAAATACTGCATAACATTCATAAAAGTAATGTCTTAAAATCCAGCGTACTTTGGAATGAAATTCTTGATGAAGTGGCTGTTGAGTATCCTGACGTTGAAGTTATTCATCAATTAGTCGATTCTGCGGCAACTAATCTATGCCTCAGACCCACTCAATTTGATGTAATGGTCATGGAAAATATGTTCGGTGACATCTTGAGTGATCAAGGCGGCGGCATTTTGGGTTCTTTAGGACTTATGCCATCTGCTTGTATTGGTGATGACAAAGCTTATTATGAACCATCACATGGCTCTGCGCCTGATATCGCTGGAAAAAACATAGCTAATCCGTATTCTATGATCGGTTCTGTTGCCATGATGCTAGAAAATAGTTTTGATATGGCCGCAGAAGCTAAAAAT
This sequence comes from uncultured Methylococcaceae bacterium, assembly GCA_903905335.1. GTDB lineage: Bacteria > Pseudomonadota > Gammaproteobacteria > Methylococcales > Methylomonadaceae > Methylobacter_C. The sequence goes on along the minus strand of CAIVGC010000299.1, from coordinate 593 downwards.
GTTTGGGCCGCTATGCAAGGAGTATTTGCCGATGGTTATTCAACGGCTGATCTTTCTAAACCCGGCACTGGCGTAAAAATGATTTCTACAGCTGAGTTTGGCGACAAAGTTGTTGAAAAGCTAAGTCTGATGCCAAGAGTGTAACGATTGTCTAAAGTTTTTAAGACTGCGGATTTTTAAGCATTTAAAGAAATTCTAGGTCGGGTTAATGATTGTGTAACCCGATCTAGGAACTTCGAAATATTGGATTAGGTTGTCGCTAACTTAATTTTGGCGTTTGCAAAAATGTTAGCGTTATAAAAACGACTATCCAAATGCTTTGGTGCAATATCTGTCGATATAACGGCTTTAATTTTCAAAGGCTAGTAACGATTTATAATCTACTACTCAAAAACTTACAACACCCCCATTTCCTCGTAGAGAGTCTGTTAGAAATTGCTCAGTCATAGTCAGTCTAGTGAAACTCAAAGAGAGTAATAACAGAGCATAGTAAATTTTAGTCCTTCAGGGCTTTTGATGTTAGCTTTTAAAGATGGTTAGACTTCATTTGCGACTATGAATTGGATGTAAGAAACTTTTTTTGCATAGAAAAG
>CAIVGC010000298.1 GCA_903905335.1 uncultured Methylococcaceae bacterium | reverse complement strand
TTAGGAGGTACGTATTGGCAGATTATTCGATTTGTTGTTATACCCAGCGTATTGCCGAATATTTTAACAGGCATTCGTATTGGACTTGGAGCTGGCTGGTCAACCTTGGTCGCAGCAGAACTTGTTGCTGCAACATATGGTTTAGGCTCGATGATTCAAGCAGCATCACAATTTTTAATGACTGATATAGTTATCGCTGGAATACTGGTTATTTCTTTAGTGGCCTATTTACTTGAATTCTGTCTGCGCCGTTTAGAAAAAAAACTAGTGCCATGGCAAGATTAAGTTTTTATTAATCGTTGCATAAGTCATTGCATGAGTAGGTTGAAGGCTCTATGTGATCGTAGTAAGTACATAAAATATAACCGATAACTACACACTTATAAGTGTCTGAAAAAAACCCATTCGTCATTCCGGCATGGACTGCCGGAATTTAGGTTACAGGGATGTAGATGTTGAATACTAAAGTGCTTATCATGAAACTTATAGTAAAGATTGGCTTTGACTAGCTGACCTGCATTGATTGAATAAAATCAGAAAGACTCGCCCCAAAAAATTACCGATGAGGACATTAAATGGCTTTATGTTGCATCACTATGGAAAATCTCCTGAATTATAAACTGCCATTTTGGCTTTGGTCGCTGAACAGCTAGCATTCTCATCTCAACAGCAAGTATTCCTAGTTTTATTGGCAGCATTTTCTTACTAACAGCGAGCATTCCTAGTTGAGATAGCAATATTACTATCTAGGCATGCAAAATTCGCTAGTAAAATAGCAACATTCTATTCCAATCAGAGAGGCTTCCTAACTGAGATAGCAACACTTTATTAAAATCTAGGAACGCCTCCTGTTGAAATAGCGACACTCTACCTAAATCAGGAATTTTTCGCTGTTTTTATAGAAACAGTCTAATTCAACTATGAAATGTAGCCTCTCAACATAGTAACGCTGCTATAAAAATTGAGAACTGCCCCAATCAGCATGAAATCTCTGCCAATCTAAACAAAAGCTTTACTCGTTAAACTAACATTAGCCGAATACCCGCCCACATTAATTATCATTTTATAACCTTTAGTCATAATTGGTTACCAACTTACTATAAAGCAGAAAGCATCCCGTGCAACAGGCTCGCTACAAAATCGTTCCGTTTTAATGGAAGCATTGATTCTTATTGAACTAGGTCGAGCTGCTGGATAACCTTTATAAGAGTCAGATAACTGAAAACTAAAAACTTGGACATCGGGCCTCTGCTTGGTCTAGTGCTGGTACTTATTGATGTCAAAGGGTTGCAAAGTTGATCAAAAATAATGGTATGATTAAAATCAACTAGATAAGGCGATAGAAATAAAAAATTATGATGCCATTTATGGGTGAGTTTATAGGCACTATGTTATTAATTGTTTTTGGTGGTGGCGTGGTTGCTGGCGTTGTCCTAAAAACAACTAAAGCAGAAAATGCAGGCTGGATGGTAATTGCAAGCGGCTGGGGTTTAGGTGTTGCTATTGCAATTTATGCAGCGGCAAATTTTAGCGGTGCCCACCTTAATCCTGCTGTAACTATTGCTTTGGCAACAGTTGGGGATTTTGAATGGAATAAAGTGCCCTTATATATTTTGGCGCAAATGTTAGGAGCTTTTACGGGTGCTGTTATAGTTTGGATGCATTATTTACCCCATTGGAAAGAAACAAAAGATCCCATCAAACAATTAGCCGTTTTCTCAACGATTCCGGCTATTCGCAGCATGTGGGCTAATTTAGTTAGTGAAATTATCGGGTCATTTATGTTGTTATTTGGTATTTTTTCTATTGGTTCTAATAAATTTTCTGAAGGCTTAAACCCATTAGTGGTCGGAGGCTTAGTTATTGCCATTGGATTATCTTTGGGCGCAACCACAGGCTATGCTATCAATCCAGCCAGAGATTTAGGGCCTCGAATTGCTCATTTTATATTGCCTATTATCGGAAAAGGAAATTCTGACTGGAGTTATTCTTGGATACCTATTATAGGGCCAATCTTAGGTGGCACCTTAGGAGCCTTAATGTATAAGGCGATATTCAATCATGAAATCTATCCGCTGCTTTATGTAGTTGGACCAATTATATTATTGATAATGGTTGTTGCTGTCGTTAAAGAAAACCAGCCACCCTGTTAGCTGATATTTCTCAGTTCTCACTACTCAATTAGAGTTTGCTATATCACGCAAATCCTACATTAAATATTAGTACGATGAAAAAATACATTCTTGCCATAGATCAAGGCACTACCAGTACACGAGCCATTCTTTTTAATAAAGCAGGTGCCGTTGTTTATCTATCTCAGAAAGAATTTACGCAATTTTTTCCTTTTCCAGGTTGGGTGGAACATGATGCAAATGAGATTTGGGCTTCAGTAGAAGACGTTATAAATGACTTGTTAATTCACTACAAAGCCGATGACATTGCAGCCATTGGCATTACAAATCAGCGTGAAACAACCGTTGTCTGGGATAAAAGCACTGGCCAGCCTATTTACAATGCGATTGTATGGCAATCACGTCAGAGTGTTGAGTTTTGTCAAGATCTTAAAAGCAGAGGATTTGAAGAGGCTATACGAAACAAAACAGGATTGCTTATAGATCCCTATTTTTCAGGAACTAAACTTGCTTGGCTATTAAATAAGGTAGATGGAGCAAGGAAGATGGCGGATCAAGATGAATTATTATTTGGCACCATTGATACGTGGTTACTTTGGAAGTTAAGTAATGGCACATTACATGTCACCGATTACAGTAATGCTTCAAGGACATTATTGTATAACATACATGATTTATGTTGGGATGAGGACTTACTCAGTGCGCTAAACATACCCAAATCTATGCTGCCTGAAGTAAGATCCTCTTCAGAGGTTTATGGCTATACAAAAACAAACATCTTCAACGGCTGTAAAATACCCATAGCTGGAATTGCCGGAGATCAGCAGGCGGCCTTATTTGGTCAAGCTTGTTTCTCGGAAGGTATGGCAAAAAACACCTATGGAACTGGTTGTTTTATGTTGATGAATACCGGTTCTAAAGCAGTAAAGTCAAATAATGGTTTATTAACTACCATTGCATGGGGTATTAATGGAAAAATTGAATATGCTTTAGAAGGCAGTATTTTTGTTGGTGGTTCGGCTGTGCAATGGTTGCGTGATGGCTTACAATTTTTTGAGGAAGCCCATCAAAGTGAATCACATGCCAATAAAGTTTCTTCTACTGATGGTGTTTATGTCGTTCCGGCGTTTGTTGGTTTAGGTGCACCCTACTGGGATAGTGAGGTTAGAGGTGCTGTATTTGGTATAACCAGAGGCACGACAAAAGAACATCTTATAAGAGCGACAATAGAAGCAATTGCCTTTCAAGTCAAAGATGTTTTAATCGCCATGGAAGAAGATGCAGGTATCAACTTGAAATGCTTAAAAGTTGATGGTGGCGCAGTAAACAATAATTTTTTAATGCAATTTCAAAGTGATATTTTACAAGTCACTTTAGATCGCCCTGCCATAACTGAAACTACAGCATTAGGTGCGGCTTACCTTGCAGGGCTTGCTGTAGGTTTTTGGAAAAATACAGAAGAAATAGCTTCTCAATGGTTAGTAGGTCGCTCATTTGAACCTGAATTAACTCAAGAAAACATAAAACCATTGTATGACGGCTGGAAAATGGCTATTAAAGCAGCCATTGCATTTAAGCCATAACAGAAAGCCATCAATTTTAAATGTGGTATCAAACGCTATTTAGATACCGGCAACTTCAGTTGAGTCGTTACCGAGATATCAAAGGTATTGCTAGGCTCATTAACCCTAGCCATTAACTTTATAGGCTACCAATTTAAGACGGGACACTAGCTTAATCGTTCAATTTTAGGCAGGGTTCTTCTAAGCACAGACAAAGGACGAAAGGCAAAGGGTTAAGTCTAGTACCTGTCACGCCTTAAGTTGCT
>CAIVGC010000297.1 GCA_903905335.1 uncultured Methylococcaceae bacterium | reverse complement strand
TTTATCCCAAATCTGATTATTTTTATAAACCAAATCTCTGGATTGACCACCTGCAATCGCCCATTTAATTTTAATCAAACTCCTCGCTTCGCGTGTCAACGCCCACAACACGATAGGTGTAGCAATGCCTTCCGCACGTATGCCTGACAAAATTTTAATAACACGATCTACACGATCCGATAAAACGCTATCGATAAGCTTAAACACATCGTATCTGGAATTATCGGCCACTACATCAACGATTTGTTGCTGACTTAAATTACCCGAACCATAAAGCACATAAAGCTTTTCTATTTCTTGAGCTGCGGCCAACAAATTACCTTCAACTCGCGAAGCCAATAAACGCAAACTGTCAGTGTTAGCCAATAAGCCTCGTTGTTGCATACGCTGCTGCAACCAATTAATTAAGTCTTGTCCTTCCAGCGGCCAAACTTGAATAGCAACACCCTGCTTATCCAAAGCTTCAAACCAACGTGTCTTCAATGTTGCACTTGCCAGTTTTCCAGCCGTAATAAGCAATAGATTGTCTTCTTGCAAACGTCCACAATATGCGATCAAAGCCTTTGCGCCGTCAGTCCCCGGCGTGCCATTAGGTAATCTTAAATCGATGATTTTCTTATCGTCAAAAATAGATGTGGAATCAGCCAAAAAGGCTAATTGATTCCATTCAAAATTTGCATCAACTGAAATAACTTCACGATTTTCATAACCAGCTAATCTTGCAGCCTTTCTAATATCATCGGCCAATTCTCCTAACTGCAAAGGTTCATCACCCGTAATAAAATAAATAGGCTTTAAAGCTTTTTTTAACTCCGCAGTTAATTGCCCCGGCTTAATGCGCATAATTATTTAGACTTATTTATCAATAACTGATCTAGCACGATTGACAATGGTACGCACAGCCTGAAGATACATTTCATTTTTAATAATCAATTCTTCACTCTCTTTAGCGATAACAGCTGACTGATCATTATAATATTCTCGTTTAATATCCAAAGGTTGTCGCGCCATCAATATATTATCTTTAGAATCAACAATTTCATACTCAAACTGATAACCCAATTCAAAATCGTTGGCAACACCTGTAGAAGCTAGCGATAGCACTCTACGTTGGCTATTCTCATCAAATATTCGAATAACAATACTCGCTGTTTCGGCAGAGACCGCAATAGGAATTGATGAAAAATCCATGGCTTTTTTAAATTGTATTTGCAACGGAGCAGAGCCACCATCCAAAAAGATATTTTTCATACCTGCAGGCAATTCAAAAGCACCCCGCAGGTGATAGCCACAAGCACTTAATAACAAAGCTATCAATACAATGACTGATTTTTTAATTGGCACAAACACTCCTAAAATTATCGTGTAATAAGGCGAGCAAAGCTCCCCTTATTAGCCTTTTCAAACAACGATATTAACTAGTTTTTTAGGCACAACAATCACTTTCCTAATTGGTTTGCCATCAATAAATCGAAGCGCTAGTTCGTCATTCAGTGCCTGTGCCTGTATCTCTTCAGAGCTAGCAGTAATCGAAACTGAAATCTTACTACGCAATTTACCATTGACCTGTATGACTAACTCAATAGTATCTTGCTCTAAGGCCGACTCATCAACTTGAGGCCAAGCTACACTCAGCACCGCTTGTTGATGCCCTAAATCCAACCATAATTGATGACAAATATGAGGGACGATAGGTGCCAACATCAACACTATCGCTTCTAAGGCTTCTTGACGTATTGCTTTGCCATTCTCAGACTCATCAACAAACCTAGATAAGGTATTGACTAGCTCCATATTGGCGGCGATAGCGGTATTAAAAATAGTGCGCACACCAACATCATGACTCACTTTCTGAATGGTTTGATGCACGAATCGACGTACCGTTTGCTGCTCATCCGTCATCGACGGTTTATCTAAAGCAACAACAGAGCCACCGGCTTCAATATGCGTAAAGGCTTGTTTCCAGAGTCTTTTCAAAAATCTGAACGCACCTTCTACGCCGCTATCTGACCATTCTAAAGATTGCTCTGGAGGCGCCGCAAACATTATAAATAAACGTACGGTATCAGCGCCATATTGATCAATCAAGCCTTGTGGATCGACAGTATTACCCTTAGATTTAGACATCTTTGTGCCGTCTTTCAGCACCATGCCTTGTGTTAATAACTTCTTAAACGGCTCATCGCAGACCAGCAAGCCTTCATCACGCATGAGCTTGGTAAAGAAACGTGCATATAACAAATGCAAAATCGCATGTTCAATGCCACCAATATAATGATCTACCGGCAACCAATATTTAGCACTTTCATCCAGCATACTATCGGCTTTACTGCTGGCAAAACGGGCAAAATACCAAGATGACTCCATGAAAGTATCAAAAGTATCAGTTTCACGACGCGCGGCTTTACCACATGATGGACACGCCACATGAGAAAAAGTCGGATGTGCAACCAAAGGTGATTGTGAGCCATCCAGCACCACGTCTCTGGGCAGTTCCACTGGTAAATCTTGCTCTGGCACAGGCACGGTACCGCAAGCATCGCAATAAATAACAGGAATCGGTGCGCCCCAATAGCGTTGGCGTGAAACACCCCAATCACGTAAACGGAAGTTGGTTTTACGCTGGCCTTTCTGATCTTTTTCTAAGGTTTCAGAAATCGCCACAAACGCAAGCTCTGACGTTAAGCCATCAAATTCAGCTGAGTTTTTCAAGACGCCTTTTACGGTATAAGCGTGCTCTGAGCAATCGTCATCTTCGCCGTTTTTAGCAAATATGACTTGTTTAATAGCTATACCGTATTTGGTGGCAAATTCATAGTCACGTTGATCATGAGCTGGAACCGCCATAACAGCGCCAGTTCCATACCCCATTAAGACAAAATTGGCTATCCATACCGGCACTGACTCACCTGTAAGGGGATGCTGTGCTTTAATACCAGAATCTATACCCCGTTTTTCCATGGTTTCCATGGCCGCTTCTGAGGTTTCCATCATCTTGCAGTCATTGATAAAATCACTAATAGCCGTATTATTTATCGCCGCCTGTAATGCCAAGGGATGTTCGGCAGCAACCGCTAAATAAGTGACCCCCATTAAGGTATCAGGGCGCGTGGTATAGATTCGTAAGGGCTGAGCCATATCGGCTACAGGAAAATCCATCTCCACGCCTTCAGAACGACCAATCCAATTAGCTTGCATGGTCTTCACTTGCTCTGGCCAACCGTCTAAGGTTTCTAAAGACGCTAACAACTCATCAGCATAGGCAGTAATTTTTAAAAACCATTGCGCTATTTCTTTGCGTTCAACTTGAGTATCACAACGCCAGCAACACCCATCAATGACCTGCTCATTAGCCAATACGGTCATATCATGCGGACACCAATTAACAGGTGCCGTTTTTTTATAAACAAGACCTTTAGCTAACAACTTAAGGAAAAACCATTGCTCCCACTTGTAATAACTAGGATCACAGGTCGCTAATTCACGACTCCAATCATAGCCAAAACCCAAGCGTTTAAGTTGGTCGCGCATATAGTCAATGTTTTCATACGTCCAATCAGCAGGATGAACGCCATGTTGCATCGCTGCATTTTCAGCAGGCAAACCAAACGCATCCCAACCCATAGGCTGTAAAACATTTTTGCCCAGCATGCGTTGATAACGACTGATAACATCGCCAATGGTGTAATTACGCACATGCCCCATATGCAATTTACCGCTAGGATAAGGGAACATGGATAAGCAATAATACTTTTCCTGCGTAGAAGATTCAGACACATTAAATACACCTGAGCTTTCCCAGATAGCTTGTACGTCTTGCTCAATAGCGAGCGGTTGATAATTTTCTTGCATCCTTCTCGTCTTTTACCAGTCAAAAGCGTTAGAATACCCCACAGTTGCTTAAATCTAAAGCGTCAATTTCAGGAGTTGGACCATGAATAACAATAAACTTATCGCCGCATATGCTGATTTCATGAAGCATCTACATGAAACCATGGAAGACACTTTGCATACTTTCGCTGAAGCCCTAGAAATTTCAAAAAGAAAAACCGGCCAAACTAGCGAGTTAACGGACGCGGAACTCGACAAACTTTCCACTTATATTAAACGTGATATTGAACAAGCCGCTCATGGCTTATCTTCCAAAGAAGACACTAATTCACTTTCAGCCTGGTTTAAATTTGATATTGAATTACTAGAAAACTTTACCTTAGATGCTTTTTTAAGTGTCGCTGACAAAACTCGCCTTGAACTTGAAAAACTAAAACAGTTAGCGACTACTCATGTGTATCAAAGTGGAGACATTACTATACCAGGCACATTCATCTGTGACGCCTGTGGAAAAGAAATCGCGTTCAAAACAACCAGCGAAATCCCAGAATGCCCTAAGTGCCAAGCTAAAACCTTTATCCGCATTTGATATTGCCGGCTCAGGGCTTATAATGCGACCTTTATCTAATTGATTTCATAGGAATTAACATGCGCAGAGTCATCTTCAATCAGAAAGGTGGTGTCGGTAAATCTACAATTACCTGTAATTTAGCCGCTATCAGTGCGCTTGAAGGTAAACGTACGCTGGTCATTGACTTAGATGTTCAAGGCAACACCACGCAATATCTGCTAGGACATAAAGTCACCGACAGCGATAAAACGATTGCCCAATTCTTTAAAGATACCTTAAGCCTATCTTTATTCGGCAGCGGCAACAACGGAATCGAGTCGCTAATCCATGAAACGCCCTTTCCTAATTTATTTGTTTTACCTTCGCACCCTGATCTTGAACCTTTACAAGGTCGCCTAGAATCGCGATTTAAAATCTTCAAATTAAAAGAAGCTCTTGAAAAATTAGAGGGTTTTGACGCCATCTATATGGACACTCCACCGGTACTTAATTTCTACAGTCAATCAGCTTTAATAGCTGCCGACAAATGCTTAATTCCATTTGATTGTGACACCTTTGCCAGAGAAGCACTCTATACTCTGATACAGACCATCGCAGAAGTTAAAGCCGATCATAATCAAAATTTACATGTTGAAGGCATTATTGTTAATCAATTCCAAAAACAAGCAAACTTGCCTAGACAATTGGTCGATGAACTGATTGCTGAAGGCTTGCCCGTACTTGCTGCAATGATCTCACCTTCTATTAAAGTCAGAGAATCTCACACGGTATCTCAACCACTGGTACATTATGTACCTACTCATAAGCTGAGTGACGAATTTCGCGCCTTGTATGCAGAGATTCATAGTTAATTAGTCTAAGATTTCATTCCGGCATGGATGGCATTCGTTACGCACCGACTAACTGACCCTATATTCGATTTTATTAGACGCAATATATTTTTAATGAGTACATCCATGTACTCTGGATCCCGGCAGTTCATGCCGGGATGACGGATATTGTGTGTTTTTGATATTTACCCACTATGTTTCATATAGCATATAGAGTCCAATAGGCGATAGCGTATTGCACCATATGCTTCAGGATCATAAGGAGCCGATATAACAAACTAATAAAGCATCGGGATAATCTAATTGCGCTATAGACGTTCAATATATGATGAAATACGCTACGTTCAAACGCCCTACAGATTGCAAATTACACGATAGAACCATGAACAACCTACTCAAATCTTGGTCGCTGCCCATACTATCCGGCATACTAATCGGCACTAGTTATATCCCTTTTCCACCTTGGGCTTCGCTATTTTGTTTTGTGCCCTTATGGCTATTCTGGAGCAAACAAACCCATCTTAAAAACGTACTACTAGGTGGCTTAATCACAGCTTTTGTGTTTACCTTAATTGGATTTAATTGGGTCGCTTATTTATTGCATGAGTTTGCCCATCTGGATTGGCCTATTGCTGTCATCGGCTTGTTGTTCTATGCTTTAATTGCTCACTTATATGTACCGTTGGCAGGGCTGCTTTGGTTTTTATGTCGACGTTTATTAAACAGCTCAGAGCGACTTTCGCTCAGTTTAATGGCTATTATCACCATTTTATGCGAAGCTAATTCGCTAACTTTGTTTGACTGGAACTTTGGTTATTCTTGGTATGGCTCCCATCTGCCTATTTACCAATGGGCTGAGTTCATAGGTTTTAGTGGACTCAGTGCAGCCACCTTGTTATGTAATCTGCCACTATATATCGCTTGGCAAAACCGCAAACATAAAACAGGGAAAATAATATTAGCCAGTGTTCTTAGTGGCTTTATTTTA
>CAIVGC010000296.1 GCA_903905335.1 uncultured Methylococcaceae bacterium | reverse complement strand
GCGGCAAGTGTCTGTGATGTATAATCCGCTTAATCAATATCATGTCATTATGGAAGTGGCACCAGAATACTCACAAAACGCTGAGACCTTAAAAAATATTTATGTGAGTGTGCCACCTATTGCACCAGCGGTGACCGGAGGGCAAGTCCCCTTGTCAGAATTTACTCATTATGATGTAACGAATGCGCCTTTGTCGGTTAATCATCAAGGACAATTTCCTACGGGAACCATTTCTTTTAATCTCAAGCCGAACGTTTCTTTATCAACGGTAACTCAAATTGTTACCGAGACTATGTCCACTTTGGGTGTGCCAGCTTCTATGCATGGTAGTTTTCAAGGTACAGCTAAGGCATTTCAGCAATCATTAAAGAATCAGCCTTGGCTGATTTTAGCGGCCTTGATTTCTATCTATATCGTGTTGGGTGTGTTGTATGAGAGTTATGTGCATCCGTTGACGATATTATCTACCTTACCTTCTGCCGGTGTAGGTGCTATTTTAGCGTTATTACTCTGTAAAACGGATTTCAGTATTATCGCTATGATTGGCGTTATTTTACTCATCGGTATTGTTAAAAAGAATGCCATTATGATGATCGATTTTGCCTTACATGCCGAACGAACTTTAGGTATGGATCCTGAAACAGCTATTTTTACCGCCTGTTCTATGCGTTTTCGGCCTATTATGATGACTACCTTTGCCGCTTTACTAGCGGCCTTACCCTTGGCATTCGGCACGGGTTATGGCTCAGAATTACGTAAGCCTTTAGGTATTGCTATTGTGGGTGGCCTGTTGCTGAGTCAACTATTAACGCTCTATACGACACCTATCGTGTATTTATACTTAGATCGTTTTCAAACTTGGTGTAGGCAGCATTTGAATCGTAATCGTCTTAAACCTCTATCTAGCACTATAGACAGTCTTTAAATGTCTATTAACTTAAACTTCGTTAAATTCCCTATGACTCTTTGTTTATTTCGGTTAGTGATAACTTGCAGTTTATTAATACTAAGTGCCTGTACCGTAGGCCCTAATTATGTATTACCCACGATTGCTATTCCTGATGCCTATAAAGAAATTAAAGGTTGGAAGCAAGCTCAACCTCAAGATGATGTATTGCCCGATCATTGGTGGGAGATTTTTCATGATGCAAAGCTTAGCGCTTTAGAAGTGCAGGTCAATAAGGCCAACCAATCTATCATTCAAGCAGAAGCTCAGTACAAACAAGCACAGACTATGGTGCAAGGTGCGGCCGCCGCTTATTTTCCTACTGCACAAGCTTCAGCTACTGTTAATCGTTTTCGTGCAGCGAGTGGACAGAATGTCGCGGTTAACGGGGTTAAATACTTATTTGGAACTGCAGTCAGTGCGGCATGGGCACCCGATTTATGGGGTAGCGTGCGTAGGCAAGTCGAATCTAGCGAAGATAGTGCACAAGCGAGTGCCGCGACTTTACAAGCCTTACGTTTAAGCTCTCAAGCGGCGTTGGCGCAAAGTTATTTTCAATTGCGGGCTTTGGACGCGCAAATTAAACTGATGAATGATACCTTGGTCGCTTATGATAAATCCTTATTTATCACTAGAAATCGTTATGCAGCAGGTGTGTCTGCTAAATCAGATGTTGTTTTAGCGCAAACTCAGCTTGAATCTACCCGCGCACAAATGATTAATTTAGGTATACAACGTTCCCAACTAGAACATGCGATTGCGGTGTTAATCGGTAAAGCACCCGCTGAACTGACCATTGAAGTCAGCGCCTTTGATACGAGCATCCCAGCAATACCGACCAGTCTTCCTTCACAACTATTAGAACGCAGACCCGATGTCGCGGCTGCTGAACGTGCTGCCGCTGCAGCTAATGCGCAAATTGGCGTGGCTAAAGCGGCTTATTTTCCTAATTTGAATCTAGCCGTGTCTAATGGTCAGCAAGCTAATATTCTAAGTAATTTGATGACGACTGGCGCACGTTATTGGGCCTTAGGCCCCGCTGGATTGGCCATACCTCTATTTGATGGTGGCGCCCGTAGCGCACAATTACAACAAGCGATTGATGTTTATGATGCCAGTGTTGCAGGCTACAGGCAGGCGGTGTTGGTGAGTTTTCAGCAGGTAGAAGACAATCTTGCGGCGCTACGTATTTTAGAAGAAGAGGTTACTGTACAAAATAAAGCCGTAGAATTTGCACATAAAGCCGTGGAACTTACCACCAATCAATATCAAGCCGGAACAGTCAGTTATTTAGATGTTATTGTTAACGAAACCACCGCGCTTTCCAATGACATTACGATTGTTAACCTACAGAGCCAACGCTTGGTAGCTGCCGTGCAATTAGCTAAAGCCTTGGGTGGTGGTTGGAATAGCAAGGACTTACCAACTAGAGATCAGGCAGGTGGTGAAGTGAAGTGGTCACAATTTTTGCCTGTGCCGGTGGTTGATAAAGATTAAATCTCTAGTAGCATAAGTATTGAGACTGTGAAAGTATTGTTGTTACCCTTTTACCATAGGTATCTACACAAGTAAAAGTCGCGTCATCCCGGCAGGGATTGCCGGGATGACGATGTGTATAGATACCTATGCCCTTTAAAAAAAGGGGGGAAGCAAAAATAACAATACTTTCACAGTCTCTATTCAGTTCCCCCTCTTTAGCTAAGAGGGGTTAGGTGTGATTTGTTAGATAAATCAAACAAATATGTTAATATCAAATCCAATAATGACATACTTACTATCGCTATAATAACTTTATCATGAGCTCAACTGCGACATCTTCTACAAATCAATTTCATGAAATTGATAATACCTTGCGAGAAGTATTAAATGGCTTTTCAGAACTGCAGTTGGCAATCTTATTTGGTTCAGTAGCAAAAGGTCAAGGTCGAGTCGATAGTGATTTGGATATTGCCGTATTAGGAAAAAAACCTTTATGCGCAGATGAACACATACAAATTATTTCTGCTTTAGCAGAAGCAACCGGCCGACCGATAGACTTAATTGATTTAAAAGTAGTCGGTGTACCTTTATTAGGACAAATATTAAAGCATGGTCGGCGTTTATTTGGTACTGACACCTTATATGGACAATTAATAAGTCGAAACCTATTAGATCAGGCGGATTTTATGCCTTATCGTAATCGAATATTGGCAGAGAGAAGGGCGTTATGGATAGGGAAATAATTGAACAAAAATTAGAATCCTTACGCCGATGCTTACAGCGAATTGAAACAAAATGTCCTGATGATGCCTCTGTGCTGATCTCGGATATTGACCTGCAAGATATTATTTCACTTAACTTAAGTCGAGCTGTACAGCTCTGTGTAGATATTGGTACTCATTTGATTTCTTGTCTGAACTTGCCACCACCCAATACCATGGGCCAAACGTTCGACCAACTCGAACAAAGTGGTTTGATAACGGCTGCCTTAGCTACAAATCTTAAAAAAGCGATAGGCTTTAGAAATGTCGCCGTGCATAACTACGATGCTATTAATTGGCATATTGTTTACAGCATTATAAAGCATCATCTAATAGATTTTACCGAGTTTGCAAAAATCGCTGCTAAGCTTGAGAAGCTCTAATCAAAAACTTAATCATGCTGGGTAATACGCTACGCTAGACGCATTTTTCGTATTTAATATGGCAAGCTTGTACAAAGTGTCAGCTTTTTTACAACACCCGAAAAACCAATAAGAGGGCGTTAAAGGCTTGGTTTTGCAGGGTTCCTACTAGCCCTACTTAGCTATCTTAATAAGACAGTCTTGAATAACGTGTCGGCTTTTTTTACAACAGCTAAAAGTCCGATAAAAGAGAACTAAAGGTTTGGTTTTACAAGATACCTGTTTGCAACGCTATCAATGGCGGGCTTGCAAATAGGCTGCATAGCCTGATTCGTTTAGCGTTCTATTCATCACCTTAAAAATATAAGCAACATTTTTTCATGTGTGTTTATAGTTTCTTTCAGCAATACAACAGCATTTTGTCAGGCAAGCACTGTCAGGTTATTTTACACTTTAGTGCAGCTAGCGACAACAGCACTCGGCATGATTATTTACAATACATTGATATATATATATATATATATTGGCGCAGTTATTGCTGGTCTTATAGGGATCGGTTTGGCTACTGGCTAGACCTTTTATCCCCTAAGGTGTCAGCATGAGGCCCTAGGATGCTTTAATCCCAACGCTAAGAGAAATACTATGAACATACTCTCTCATCATCCCTTACGCCTTGCCCTGTTGGCAACGCTGATCGCGGCACCGTCTGCCGCCTTTGCTATTTTTACCGGCCCTACCGGTGCTTATTATTTGGACAATTTCGATAATGGCACCATCTACGTCGTCCAAGGTAATGCGGTGATCAACAGCTTTGCCACCAGCTACGCTACGGCAGGAGGTGCCTTTTTTCAAGAGGGTAATTTAGCGGTCACCAACGTGGTGACTACCACCGGTTTTGGTTCATCATACGGCAGTCCCGGCTCCGGTGGCCAATATACGCTGGCCGGTGTGCCGACCGGTAGTAGCAATGTCCAACAGCCTACGCCAGGCTTCTCTAATGAAGCATATTATGACGGCACCTCGGACGGTCAGCATAACTATACCGTGCAATACTATGCATTCGATAACTCAGGAAACGCTCAAGAATATGTCATTCAATCCGATTTAAACTGGCAAAACCCCATCGCATTATTTGCTGTCGAAGCGCAAGGAGCTGGTGGCCTAGATATCGGAATTAGTTATGATTCCTTAAACAATTCGCTATGGGTAAGCGGTTGGCACAATACCACTATCAGAGATTTTTCTATGACCGGCACCGTATTGTCGTCTTTTAGCACGAACTATTACAACATGGCGGCTTTGGCTTTCGACAATCTGGATAACACCTTATGGTTTAATAATAATGAAAGCAATACCTTAGTACAATACGATACTAATGGCAACTTACTACAAAGCGGTAACCCTACTGGCCTTCTTAATAACTATTACTTGGCTGGTGAGTTTTCCACCACCGGCATTCCTATTCCAGAACCTGCCATCACCAGCCTGCTGGCCTTAGGCTTAGCCGCCTTGTCACTGGTTAGCCGCCGCAGATCAACAATAACTTAGCAAGCTCTCAGCGCCTAGAGGTAAAGGGATTGCTCCCGTTACCTCTGCCATAGTTTTTTTCCCTTGCTTAAGGATTAAGCGTTTATTATCAAAGATACTTAGCCTAGCTTAAAAGGTATTATCATCCAATATATTCTGATGTTAGAGTCTTTGATAGGTTAATTAGGAATTGTAAGCTTACAGCAGTAAGTTTTCATCTATAGCAATAAAGCGGTTAGCGGCTTTAATCAACGAGGGCGCTGTTAAAGCCGGTACGCCATAGACTTCAGTTTTAACGGCGTATTTATCCCGCACTTTATTGAGCAATAGATCAAAGTCACCATCGCCTGACAATAAAATAATGACATCTGCTTGCTCGGCGTACTCAATGACATCAAGAGTAATGCCTACATCCCAATCGCCTTTTGCCGAGCCATCACAGCGCTGGATATAAGGCTTAAGTTTAACCTCAAAGCCTATTTGCCTAAGTATCTGTTGAAAACCTAATTGCTGACTATCGCCTTTATCAATGGCGTAGGCAAAAGCGCCAAGCACGGTTCGATTGGCTGTTGCTAGTGACCAGAAGGCGCTGTAATTAAAATGTCGGCTATAGCTTTGTCGAGTGGTGTAATAAATATTTTGTACATCGACAAAGATAGCGACCTTTTCCATGAGTTATTTAATAAATGAACAGCAGTAATCAGTTGCAGTACTCACTTTAACAGTGAAAGCCGCATTAGCAGGTACATCAAAAGCTTCACCGCCGCTAATCGCTTGCCATTCATCTGTGCCTGGTAATAAAACTTCAAGCTCGCCTGCTAAGATTTCCATCAGTTCTTTATCGGCAGTGTTGAAAGTGTATTCGCCGGGTAGCATGAAGCCTAAGGTTTTAACAGAACCATCAGCAAAACGAATAGTGCGGCTACTTACATTACCGTCGAAATAGACATTCGCTTTTTTGATGACTGATACATTAGTAAATTCTGACATGGTAGTTCCTTAGGTAGTGAATAAGAGAATGAGGGGCGCATGATAACAGATTGTTGATTCGTATGCGTTTGTAAGTATTAACGGGGTTTATAAATAAATGTCCCCAAGCCCTTTCTACAAAGGAGGTACTGAATAACTGATTTACGTAGCCATTTAGCTGTTTATAAAAAAAACAACTAATAGACATCTTTCCTAAATAAAAATAAGACCGATCAATACAAATCTTATAAGCATCTGAAAAACATCACATTCGTCATCCCGGCATGGACTGCAAAGGATCCAGAGTACATGGATGTACATATCGTATAGTAGAATTC
>CAIVGC010000295.1 GCA_903905335.1 uncultured Methylococcaceae bacterium | reverse complement strand
TAATCGCACCAGTCAGTGCGCAGATCAAGATTTCGGAGCTCATGTTAACCATGCCCGTATCTACTAATCCAGACGAAATAGTTTTGGCGACTGCGGTACCTGAAAAAGCTCCCACTAAATTAGTGATCGCAGCGAGCATTAACGCTTGCGTGGGTGTTAAGACTTTTGTTGCAACAACGGTGGCAATCGAATTTGCAGTATCGTGAAATCCGTTAATAAACTCGAATATCAGTGCCACCACTATGACTAGCAAGAGCAAAATCAGCATGAATATCTCTTTATGAATTTTTTAAGGCAATATAGTAGACGACATTGCCGGCATCTCGACAACGGTCAATTGCTTTTTCGAGAATTTCAAACAAATCCATTTTTACTAGATAACGAATCGGATCGGTTTCATTGGCATAGACATCTCGATACAACTCAAGTATTTGCCGATCAGCCTCTGCTTCAATACTATGTAACTGATCATTTAACCTATTAATTTGATCTAAATCCATACCCTTACGTAACAAGCCGACCATTTGTTTCAAAACCTCACAGGCCTGCGCCAACATAACCGCTCGACTAGTGAAATCCACATCACCCATACGCGCCAATGCCAGCGCATAACGCTCCGCAAACTTTTCCACAATTTTAGGTATTTTATAAAGAGCACTATTAAGCGCTTCAATATCTTCACGATCAAGAACGGTCACAAAAGTAATGACCAATTCCTCACTAATTTGTGTGAATAAATCCTTTTCACGTCGACGCGCCAGCTTTAATTTTTCCAATGATTGATCAGTAGCTGGAGTATTTAGACTTTCGACCAAGGCTTTAGCTGAGAAATGTACCGACTCGGCACTAGCTTCAAGCAAACCATAGAATTTATCGCCTTTACCGAAGATAGTTTGCAATGAGAACATGATGTTTCCTTTTTATAAGCGATGATGCATTTATTATTATCAGAGCCATTATCGCATAATAAAACCCCTAAATATCAAATGTTCTAAGCTAAATCTATTTATAGGAACGTTAATAAACCATCCAAATCGCCGTTTGATTTCATGAAAAAGTCTGCATGTTTAACATGATTTACATAAAAAAGTGTTATCGTGAAAAATCTGAATATCCAAAGAAGTCCATCATGTATAAGACGCACACCTCTCATCTGTCCTATGATTTTAAATCCTTACGTAACTTAATGGCTAAGGCATCTCCTTCACGTTCTGGTGATTATCTTGCTGGCGTAGGAGCTGTTAATAATCTTGAACGGGTTGCCGCACAGTGGGCACTTGCTGAGGTACCGCTAAAACAATTTCTTAATGAAGCGCTAGTGCCTTATGAACTAGATGAAGTCACACGTTTAATTATTGATGAGCATGATAGCGTAGCTTTTGCGCCTATCAGTCATTTAACGGTTGGAGATTTTCGTAACTGGCTGCTATCCGAGCTAGCAACAACAGAGGTATTAACGAGTATCGCTCAAGGTTTGACGCCAGAAATGGTTGCTGCTGTTTCCAAAATCATGCGTATTCAAGATTTAATTTTAGTGGCTAAAAAATGCCGTGTGACTACTCAATTCAGGAACACTATTGGCTTAGAAAATCGTTTATCTACACGCTTGCAACCCAATCATCCCACCGACAATCCTGCTGGCGTTGCCGCTAGTTTACTCGATGGATTACTCTATGGTTGCGGTGATGCCGTGATTGGCATTAATCCAGCCTCTGACAATCTTGAAGCGACGTTACGACTGCTGCACATGCTCAATGGAGTAATTGAGCGCTATCAAATACCGACACAATCTTGTGTGCTCGCGCATGTAACCACCACATTAAAAGCTATCGAACTCGGTGCGCCGGTAGATTTAGTTTTTCAATCTATTGCTGGTACGCAAAAAGCTAATGACAGCTTCGGCATCAATCTGAATTTATTAAACGAAGCAAGACTTGCAGCCTTAGAACTAGGGCGTGGTACGCTAGGTAATAACTGCATGTATTTTGAAACAGGACAAGGCAGCGCGCTCTCGGCCAATGCACATGAAGGACTGGACCAGCAAACCTGTGAAGTAAGAGCTTATGCTGTGGCACGTAAATTTAAACCGCTATTGGTTAATACCGTGGTCGGTTTTATCGGCCCTGAATATCTTTACGATGGCAAACAGATTATCCGTGCAGGCTTAGAAGATCATTTTTGTGGAAAATTGCTGGGCTTACCGATGGGCTGCGATGTCTGCTACACCAATCATGCCGAAGCCGATCAAGATGATATGGATGTATTACTCACCCAACTTGCCGTTGCTGGCAATACTTTTATTATGGGTATACCCGGAGCGGATGATGTGATGCTTAACTATCAATCCACCTCATTTCATGATGCGCTCTATGTACGTCAAGTATTGGGATTACGACCCGCACCTGAATTTGATCACTGGTTACAAGAGCAGGGTATTTTTAATACCGAAAATCAGTTGCTACAAAAGTCAGATGTACCCGCCTTATTTAAAGCGTCTTTACAAAAACTGGGGCGATAGAGCCATGAACAAACCTAATGATCCAGCCGTTACCAGCAACTCCTGGGATAGTCTTAAACAATTTACGCCTGCACGTATCGCCTTAGGACGTGCAGGTATCAGCTTACCTACCCGCGCCAGTTTGGATTTTCAATTAGCGCATGCCTTGGCACGCGATGCCGTTAATATTCCGATTGATTTTTCTGATATAGAGCTAAACTTAAGTTTGATGGGGCTTGAATCATTGACTTTAACTACGCAGGCAGAAAATCAGCAGATGTATTTACAGCGACCTGATCTAGGACGTGTATTAAGCGAAGCTGCTTTAGCCTGTTTACAACAAAGCACGCCAAACTCCGCGGATATAGTCATCATTGTAACCGATGGTTTGTCGTCAAAAGCCATACAACATCACGCCCTGCCCTTTTTAACTCTATTATTACCCCAGCTATACGGTTACCGCTTAGCGCCTGTTTGTCTGATAAAACATGGACGTGTCGCCATAGGCGATGCTCTTGCCGAACATTATGCAGCAAGATTATGTATCGTATTAATCGGTGAAAGACCGGGCTTAAGCTCACCTGATAGCATGGGCATTTATTTCACTTATCAAGCCAAAACTAAACTAAGTACCGATGCCGAGCGCAATTGTATTTCTAATATCCATAATAATGGCCTCAGTTATGAACAAGCACTTAAGAAGTTAATGTTCTTAATCACTGAGGCAGAAAAGTTAAAGCTTTCGGGGGTTAACTTAAAAGACGAAACCACTGATGCCTTAACGGATGATTCGCCAAAGTACATTAATTTCTTATTGGATTAAAGACTTTCGGGAACGCCGAGCCCCAGCTCGGCGCTCATCGTTATACACAAGTTTTGTAGGATGGATAATCGTTTGCCCACCCTACACGTCTTGGCATTTTAAAACAGCTAAAGCTGTTTTACTCCAAACACACAAAATACTTGTGTATAACAAAGAGAGTTCGGCGTAGCTAATAAAAACCTAGAGAGCTATAAGATGCGCTGAACAAAGTGAAGCGCATCACTTTTGAATGATGCGCTTCCTAGCGTCGGCATCCTATGCACTTACGGATTAGGGGTTTGAAAGTTATATTAGCTTGACTCTTTTACGTGATGCAACAAAGCCGAATAAACCGATACCTAACAACACCATAGATGCTGGTTCTGGTACAAAACTTGCGTTTACAGAACTTACATTTAAATTAAAATCATCAAAGTAATAGGCTATGTCATCGTTAACTATGGAATTTTTTAATTCTTTTTAATAGAATAATGATCTGTAGATTTTCAATGGGAGATCATCATGAAAAGTGCCGAGTTTAATCTATTGATTACTGCT
>CAIVGC010000294.1 GCA_903905335.1 uncultured Methylococcaceae bacterium | reverse complement strand
GCCTTTTCTTTGGATACTTTCTTTTGGCGGAGTAAAAGAAAGTATCTCGCCTTAGGGTGTGAATACCCGATTAACGCAACTTCCAAGACAGTGTTTCACCGGCTTTAAGTGGCGTAATAGTATTCTCCGCTGCCCCATAGACTGATGGAACAACCCAAGACTGCTTTTCTAAGGTGACTGTTGTGGCATTCCTAGGTAAGCGATAAAAATCGGCCCCATAAAAACTGGCAAAGCCCTCTAACTTATCTAAAGCATCGGCGCGTTCGAAAGCTTCAGCATAAAGCTCTATGGCGGCATGAGCACTGTAACAACCGGCACAACCACAGGCAGTTTCTTTTAATGAACTCAGATGCGGAGCGCTGTCTGTACCTAAAAAGAACTTAGAATTAGCGCTCGTTGCTGCCTCGACTAAAGCCAACCGATGCTGCTCGCGCTTGAGTATCGGCAAACAATAATAATGAGGGCGTATGCCGCCAGCCAGTAAGGCATTGCGATTAAATAATAGATGTTGCGGCGTTATAGTAGCTGCAATGGTATTAGCAGCTGCTTTTACAAATTGTACCGCTTCGTTAGTCGTGACATGTTCTAGCACAATACGCAATGCGGGGAAGTTTTTAACGATATCGTTTAGATGCGTCTCTATAAACAACCGCTCACGATCAAATATATCACTATGTTCGTCAGTCACTTCACCATGTATTAATAAGGGTAGGTCATATTTTTCCAACGCAGACAGAGCTGGATAAATCGTCTTAACATTGGCAACACCAGCATCTGAATTGGTCGTCGCACCGGCTGGATAGAGTTTAAAGGCAACAACCGCGTCAGACTCTGCAGCTAATTTAATATCAGCCGCACTAGTCGCAGCAGTTAAATACAAAGTCATCAAAGGCGTAAAATCCATATCGACAGGCACTGCCTGTAATATTTCATCTCTATAGATTAAAGCCTGAGCCACGGTAGTGACTGGTGGCTTTAAATTAGGCATGATAATCGCACGCGCAAATTGCTTCGCGGTATGCGGCAATACTGCTTTTAAAAGTGCTCCGTTTCGAACATGAGTATGCCAATCATCGGGACGAGTAATGGTTAATGTTTTCATTGTTGGCGCTGTGTCTGTAAAATAGCCGGTTATTTTATAGTAAGTGCTTGGAAAAGCTAAATACAGTCCTTATTGTAGTTATTATTTTTGTTATCGGAGTGCTTAATGCCAATTTACGAATATCAATGTCAATCCTGTGGTCATGAGCACGAAGCCTTACAAAAACTCGGTGCTGATCCCATATTGATTTGCCCAGCCTGCACTAAGCCGGAACTCATGAAAAAAATATCCGCAGCAGGTTTTAGGCTAAAAGGCACGGGTTGGTACGAAACCGATTTTAAGAGCGGCACCAAGAAAAATGTGGCTGGCGAAGCTGCGCCAAAAGCCAGCACACCTAAAGCTGACAGCAGCGCTAGCTCTAAAACTAATTCATAAAGCAGGCACAAGGCTAAAGGCTAAAGGCGAAAAAAACACGTCTTGCCTTTGGCCTTTCGCCTTTTTTACCTTTTACCTTAACTAAAAACATCACAGGGAAAATTATGCGTACCCACAAGTGCGGAGAATTAAATACACAACAGCTAGGCGAAACCGTTTCAATTTGTGGCTGGGTACACAGACGCCGTGATCATGGTGGCGTTATTTTTATTGATTTACGTGATCGCGCAGGTCTAGTACAGGTTGTTATCGATCCTGATGTCGAAGCGACTTTTGCCATTGCTGAGCAAGTACGTAGTGAATATGTACTAAAAATTACAGGTGTTGTTCGTGATCGCCCTGCCGGCACCGTCAACGCTAATATGCATTCAGGTGCCATTGAAATCTTAGCTCAAGACATTGAAGTCTTAAACGAATCTGAAACACCTCCGTTTCCTATCGAAAGCGATATAGAAGTAAACGAAGAATTACGTTTACGTTATCGTTATATCGATTTACGTCGCACTGTCATGCAAGAAAAGATGAAAGTACGTCGTGATGTCACGCGCTTATTAAGAAACTTCTTGGATGATAATGAGTTTTTTGAAATTGAAACGCCTTATTTAACCAAAGCAACACCCGAAGGCGCACGCGATTACATCGTGCCTAGTCGTACCCACGAAAATTCTTTCTTTGCCTTGCCACAATCACCACAACTTTATAAACAAATGTTGATGGTTGCCGGTATGGATAGATATTATCAAGTGGTGCGTTGTTTTCGTGATGAAGATTTACGCGCCGACAGACAGCCAGAATTTACTCAGCTTGATATAGAAACCTCGTTTATGAATGAAAACGAGATCATGATCATCATGGAAGAAATGATCAGGCAGTTATTTGCGAAAGTGATTAATGTCGACTTAGGCGCAGAATTTACTCGCATGAGTTATCAAGAATCTGTTTCACGTTATGGTGTTGAACGTCCTGATTTACGAATTCCTCTGGAATTGGTTGATATAGCCGAAGACATGAAAGACGTAGACTTTAAAGTCTTTTCTGCACCCGCCAATGAGCCTAAAGGTCGCGTGGTCGCCATGCGTGTTCCTAATGC
>CAIVGC010000293.1 GCA_903905335.1 uncultured Methylococcaceae bacterium | reverse complement strand
TTGGGGTTTCATATCCATGCCACCCACTAAAGTCTGGGCACTGATTCCTCCTGGAGACATCGCCATCACTGTAAACACCAAAACAGTAATCCCCAGTAACGTGGGGATCATCAACAATACGCGCCGTAATAAATAAATCAGCATAATAGCGACCAGTTATTGAGTGTATTTTTGTTGAGCTTTAGGCACATAGTTTTCTAAGGGCAGTAAGCCAAGATTCAAACCCAACTTAGTCATTTGTAGATTATGGATACGCTGATCAACAAATAACAAACTCTTACGACGCATTAAAAAGGTGTAAGGCTGATCGTCATAGATGATACGTTCAGCTTGCTGCCATAAGGGCATGCGTTGACTTTCATCTACGGTACGTCGTGCTTCATCAATTAATTGATCTAGTGCTGAATTTTTATAACTGATGTAATTGTCGCCATTACTAGCCGCTTGAGCAGAATGAAATATCTGATATAAATCGGTTTCTATACCGCTAGTCCAGCCTAAGGTAATGGCATCAAAGTCTTTTTTATCGAGGTTTTCTAACATGACAGGCCATTCTTGAGGAAACGGAATCATTTTGATCCCTGCTCTTGCGTATAAATCTTTTAGTAATAGCACCATACGTTTGGTATCTTCATTGGATTCTAAATAGGTCAATTTGAATTCAAATGGCTGGCCTGCTGAGTCTTCTAATACGCCATCATGATTACGATCTTCATAACCTGCTTCTTTGAGCAAGACCTTAGCTTTATCAACATCGAAACGGTAAGCTTGTAAGTGATGGTCGTGCTGTTTACCAGTGCTACTAAAAGGACTCAACGCAGGCTCGGCATAACCCAAAAAGATATCACTGATAATCCGATTAACATCAGTCAAATAAGTCATCGCTAATCTGACACGCTTATCAGCAAAGCGTGTAGGCTTAGCTGAGCGATACTCATTCCACCCGATGTAGCTGTAACCTACAACCGGTGGCATATATTCGAAGTTATGACTCTTTTTGGTGATTTGCTGATCATTTTTTAACGTTTGATATTCTACGGGGCGAGCGGCATAGCTATCTATATCACTATTACGATAAGTCGTTAAACGCGCGCTATCATTTTGTATGATTTTCCATAAGATACGATGGTAAGAAGGCTGTACATCACCCCAATAGTGATCATTACGCACTAACTCTATACTGCCTTTATCGGGTGACCACCCCTTTGCATCCAGCAATTTATAAGGGCCACTACCTAGTAATAACCCCTTAGACTCATTGAACTTTTGCGAATCTTTTAAATAGGGTTCATAAAAATGTTGAGCTAAAATTGGCATACTACCTGCCAATGATAAGGCTTCAAAATACGGTTCTTTAAAAGTAAACACTACTTCAAATTTGCCATGAGCTTGTACCGATTTTATTTTCTCTAAATATGCACGATCACGCGGCGCTTGTATAACTTCCGTCATAATGAAATTAAAAGTAAACACCACATCGTCAGCTGTTAAGGCGATACCATCAGAAAATTTCACATCATCACGCAATTGAAAACGTATGACTAAGCCATCGTCACTAACTGTCCAGTTTTTAGCGACTAAACCTTCCCAATTTAAGGTATCAGGGTTGCGGTTTATCAAACTTTCTAATACATAACTTTGCACATTGTTGGCATACGCATCGGTAGAAACCAACGGTGTAATCGTTTTTAAATTATTACCGAAAGCCTCTACACTCCAATCACCCTGAGCATA
This sequence comes from uncultured Methylococcaceae bacterium, assembly GCA_903905335.1. GTDB lineage: Bacteria > Pseudomonadota > Gammaproteobacteria > Methylococcales > Methylomonadaceae > Methylobacter_C. The sequence continues at coordinate 464 of CAIVGC010000293.1, read as the reverse complement.
ATCGGTCAGATACGTCGCATCCTTCGCACGCTTAAAAGCTAAGGAAACCTCTTTGGATGCATTGTTATTTATAGGCGAGTTTGTCCTTAGATCACCAGAACTCAGTGCACTTCGTAAGTCGCGCATATCCTTGGCTTGTTCAGACATCGCTGTTTCCATCGCAGTGAGCTTCATCCATTGCCGATCAATCTGGTACATAACCAGCAATATCGAGAATATAAGCGTAATAAGCAATGAAAAAAGTAGCCAATCCCAAGTAGTTATTTGTTTCTTCATGATTTTTTTAGATAAGCTAAAAGATTTAATAATGATCTATTTTAGATTATGCGAGGATAGCACAAAAACGCTCTAGAAATTAAAAGCACCCACAATTTTAACTAAAGATTTTTTGTAAAACACCTCAGCTTTATAACGTACCGTAGCAGATAAAACACAGACAAAGTTCTGGACTTCATTAAAGGGAT
>CAIVGC010000292.1 GCA_903905335.1 uncultured Methylococcaceae bacterium | reverse complement strand
CCTCAACGCTGCTTTATATCAAAGCTGCCGTGATCGGTGATGAACCTAGGGATATCTTGAATTATCGTGAGACTAACCCCAGTTTTCCTCAACAAACGACCGCTGATCAATTTTTCGATGAGGCTCAATGGGAAAGCTATAGAAAATTAGGCGAACATATTGGCAAACAAGTCTTTCAAGATCTAGCTGTTTCTTTAAATTTTATCTGATGACAGGATACGTTGAGAAAGGTAGCGCATCACGACTATAGAGCGATGCGCTTCACTGCCGTTCAGCACATTCTATAGAAAGTATTTTATTTTTTGCGAGTGACCCAAATACTAAATGGAGAAAACTAATGATTAATCTAAGCATTGAACCTAACAACAGCGAATTTTCCTTAAACAACGCTTACGCATTAGCGCTGGCTTCTAAATTGGCCTATGCACCGGAAGATCAAATACGCAATACACTGATTGAACAAGGCTTTAGTACTGAATTTATCAATGGGCCCAGTACCGATACCCAGCTATTTATTGCTCATAACGCTAGCACTGTCGTTATTGTTTTTCGCGGCACTGAAAACATTAAAGATTGGCTCACCGATGCAGGCATTGAGTTTCGAATGACTGTGCATGGCCGGGTACATAAAGGCTTCGACAAAGCTTTAGACTCAGTTTGGCGTCAAATTACCGAAACCCTTGAAAGGGTTCAGCAAAACGCGCAATCCCTATGGATAACTGGTCATAGCCTTGGTGGTGCACTTGCCGTACTGGCTGCGGCACGTTTTAGCTTGGATATTGATCAAGACCTCTATAAACCTATCAATGGCTTATACACCTTCGGACAACCACGGGTTGGCGACCGAGACTTTGTAAAGGCCTTAGACAATGAGGTCAAACTCCGCTATTTCCGTTTTGTTAATGACAATGACCTAGTGCCGCGCGTACCGGATCGGCTCAATCAATATCAAGAGGGTGGTAATATTCGTTTTTTCGATGCTCATGGCTTGCTACATAAAGACGTCAGCTTTTGGTTTGCTTATTTGGAAAGAATCAAAGGCAGCTTTCACCAAAAACTGGATTTGATTCCATCTTTTATCGAACATCATTTTATTGATAAATACATAGCCAACATTGAAACGAATATGAGCAACTAATGTTTAAGCGATTTAGCTTTACTATTATTAGTTGACTGCATTAGCTATTTGTTTGTGAGTCATTTAGGATTATGCGCCGCATCATTTGTGTTAGTCGATTAATGCGCTCCTTCTTCAGTACAAACTAACGCAGTGCCATCATTGGTTCAAATAAAAGTAATACACATAAGCAATCCGTCATTTACGAAACTTACTATTGATGCCTTGCCATGAACTTCCATAGCAAGGTTCTATGTGGAAACAGACATACAACTATTGGCATTGGCGATTTGCAAACTCGAAACCGACCTACGACTTTTTTATAAGTGGGCCAACAAAGCCTTAAGCATTAAAACAAATCAAATAAATTGAAGCGTTTTTTCTTTTCTGCATGAAGTTCAACATTACCTAGAACTTTAGCTAACTCTTTCAGCTCATAGGAAATTTTCGACTTCCCTAATAATTCGTAAAACGGAATACCTAAATTCGAGGCATTAGGCACACCTTCGTAATCATTACTAATGGTATAAATACGATCATGATTAACGGTTCTTTTCAAATCATTAACATGTAAATTATTTTCTGGATCAAAGCGATTAATAGCTATCGTTATTTTATCTAAAGGAACATCTAGCTCATTACACAATATTTGCACTAATCTACAACCATTTCTGAATTGCACTAGGTTCTGCTGAAAAACCAAAGTAATTTGATCGGCCTGCTCTAAAATCATCTTCGATAATGGATCAATCAGTCTTGGTAAATCAACAACCACCTGACTGTAATTTACTTTCAATAACTCTAGCAGCTTTCTTAACTTTTCCAAATTAATCTCACCTGGCAATAGCATTTCTGTTGATGAAGGTAAAAGCAGACTTAAACAATCGTTGTATTTTGCCATATAGGCTTCTAGTGCAACTGAATCCAAATCATCAATAGCAGCCAAGGCATCATTCAAAGTATATTTAGGTGTTATATCAAAATTTAAGCCAATTGAACCCAACTGCATATCCAAATCAAGTAGCGCAACTTTTGAATGTGACTCTTTTGCTAGTATATAAGCAATATTAGTCGCTAAAAAACTAGCACCACTCCCACCCTTTACACTCATAATGACATTTAATCGCTTAACATTATTACTGCTAGCTGTATTTATGAATATTTTTTTAATATTACTAAAAACCCCATCCAACTGGGCTTCATAAGTAAGATGATCAATAAAATCTTTAACTCCGGCACGAATTGCTTGGCTTAACAAACTTACATCACTTTGATCGCCAATGATGATAATTGCGGCTTTTTTATTGTCCAGCTGATTCAAGTATTTCAACTCTGGCAAACCGTTTGCTGTTAAATTAATAATAACAACTGAATTCTCATCCTTAGTATGTTTGTAGATATAATCAATAATTGAATTACTACAAATGAGCTTAATATTTACATCCCCTGCATAGGAAAGTATTGATCGTTGCTTTTCCAGCGTAGACTCATCTTCTCCGATTATAATCAAATTGATTTTATTTTCTGTCATAATGTTTATCAGTTATTTAACAAATTTGATGATATTCCCATATCAAGTTCTGATCAGCAGTTACAATTCCGAGATTTAGTTTCTTGCGACGTAGTGCTGACGATCAAGCACAGTCTTACCGTGTTCAATATTTTAATATTGAACACGAATGATTCACTTATTGGCAGTTATTGCATCATAAGACGCTTAAAGTGATAGAGAATTGCCTAGGCGCTCTATACAGAAACTAACTTAATAGACACTATAATAAACGTTTATTTTTTATAAGTTCTTATTTATTCATTCAGATGACAACTAACTGATATTGAAACGAAAAAAATAATCGATATTTTATGCAATCATATCATGTTATCGATATAAATTAGTTTGTAGGACAAGTTTTTTGCGAATATCACCTTGCCCTATTAAGCTATTATCGATTTTCTGGGGTGATAAATAAGCATTATCTACCTTGAAATAAAAATAGCCCGCCCCCATATAGTCGTCATTCACATTAACCATTTAGGAAAAGCACCGTGACTGTTGAAGCAAAAAAAGAAACCCTTGGTTTTCAAACTGAAGTAAAACACCTATTACATTTAATGATTCATTCCTTGTACAGTAACAAGGAAATTTTTCTTCGTGAATTGATTTCAAATGCCTCTGATGCCGCTGATAAATTGCGTTTTGAAGCGCTATCTAATGATGGCTTGTATGAGGGCGATAGTGAGTTAAAAATTCGCTTAGAATTTGATAAAGAGCTACGTACTATCACCATTAAAGATAATGGTATAGGTATGACCCGTGCTGAAGTTCAAGAGCATATTGGTACTATTGCAAAATCAGGTACTAAACAGTTTTTTGAAGCCTTAACTGGTGAGCAAGCTAAAGACAGCGAATTAATTGGTCAATTTGGCGTGGGTTTTTATTCGGCATTTATTGTTGCTGATAAAGTGACTTTAACCACTCGCAAAGCAGGTTCAGAACAAAGTGCCGGCACTCGTTGGGAATCTGCTGGTGAAGGTGATTACACTATTGAAGCCGTAGAAAAAGCACAGCATGGTACAGAAATCGTTTTGCATCTAAAAGAAGCTGAAAGCGAATTTTTAGATGGCTACCGGATTCGCTCTATCGTTAGAAAATTCTCTGATCATATTTCTTTACCTATCGTGATGGATAAAGAAGTGATGCCAACTATGGATGACGAAGAGTCTGAAGAAGGCGAAACCGTTGCTAAACCAGTTGCGCAAATCGAAGAAGAAACGATAAATAGCGCCTCAGCTTTGTGGACTAAAGCCCGTCAAGAAATTTCTGATGACGATTACAATCAGTTTTACAAACATGTCGCTCACGACTTTCAAGACCCATTAACCCATGTACACAGTAAAGTAGAAGGCACTAATGAATATACTTTATTGCTTTATGTGCCTGCACGCGCGCCTTTTGATCTATGGGACAGAGACACCAAGCACGGTGTAAAACTTTATATCCGTAAAGTCTTTATTACCGACGATGCCGAACAATTAATGCCGCGTTACTTACGCTTTGTTAGAGGTATTATTGATGCAAATTCTTTGCCGCTTAATGTCTCCAGAGAAATCTTGCAACAAAGTAAGCAAATCACTTCGATTAAATCGGGCGCTGTTAAGAAAGTTTTGGGTATGTTAGAAAACGTAGCTAAAAATGAACCTGAGAAATATGAGACTTTCTGGGCTCAGTTTGGTCAGGTCATTAAAGAAGGCCCGATTGAAGATCATAGCAACAAAGAACGTGTGGCTAAGTTATTACGTTTTGCTACGACTCATGCTGATACCGATAAACAAAATGTTGCCCTAGAAGATTACGTTAGCCGTATGAAAGAAGGTCAGGATAAAATTTATTATGTAACAGCTGACAGTTTCTCTGCTGCAAAAAATAGCCCGCACCTAGAAATCTTCCGTAAGAAAGGCATTGAAGTCATCTTGTTATCAGATCGTATTGATGAATGGTTGGTTTCTAATTTGGATGAGTTTGACGGCAAGCATTTACAGTCTGTTGCCAAAGGCGATTTAGACCTAGGCGACTTAGATGCAGAAGAAGATAAAACCGCTCAAGAAGAAATTACTAAAGATTTTGAATCCGTCCTTAAGCAAATCAAAGATGTGCTAGCTGACAAAGTGAGTGATGTACGCTTAAGTCACCGTTTGACTGAATCTCCAGCCTGTTTGGTAGCTGATGTTTATGGCATGAGCCTTAACATGGAAAGAATCATGAAGGATGCCGGTCAAATGATGGGTATGGGCATGGGTAGTAAGCCGGTATTTGAAATCAACCCGACCCATCCCTTAGTAATGCGCATGAAGTCAGAACAAGATGACACACGCTTTTCTGACTTAACTCATATCCTGTTTGATCAAGCTATTTTGAGTGAAGGTGGACATTTAGATGATCCTGCAGCCTTTGTTCATAAATTAAATGGTTTATTACAAGGCTTATTAAACTAAGTCTTTAGCTTTGAAAAGGCTGGAGTTATCCAGCCTTTTTTGTCCCCCTGCTACTTACTTACCAGGTAAAAATTTTACTAATTTAACTGTATTTTTATCTTGGCTTATAATTTCTAAACGATGCCCCATTAACTTTATGCTAGTGCCAGGCTCAGGTATTGTTTCCATATATTCAATAATTAGGCCATTTAGCGTTTTAGGTCCTTCTGTCGACAATGTCCACTGCATCACTCGGTTTAACTCTCTGATGGTAATGGTAGCGTCTACTAAATAACTACCATCACTTTGTTTTGTTACAGTAGTATCGTCAGTTATTAATTCTCCGACGATTTCTTGCAGCAAATCGTCCAATGTCACCAATCCTTGTACATCGCCATATTCATCAACAACTAACCCTATACGTATTTTTTCATTTTTGAAACGCAGCATTTGTGTGTGTACCGGCGTATTTTCAGGAATGAATGAGGGTTTGGATACTAGATTTATAATCGTTTGTTTATCAAACGACTCTTGATTAACCAGCACAAGTACTTTTCTCAGATGTAAAAAGCCTACGACTCGGTCTATACTTTTTTTGTAAACCGCAAGTTGAGTATGTGGACTGTTTTTTATCTGAGTTACGATGACTTCAATGTCATCTTCTAAATCGATACCCACTATTTCATTACGGGGCGTCATGATGTCTTCGATCGTTGCTGACTCCAAATCCAAGATGCCCAATAACATTTTTTGATAACGTATAGGCATTAAACTTTCGGATTCAGTAATAATGCTTTTTAACTCTTCTTTATTGAGCGAGTCATGACTACTCTTATTAACATCAACACCCACTATCTTAAGTATCAATCTGACAAATAAATTAACAAACCAAACGATGGGATAAACTATTTTCAATAAAGGGGTATAAATCCACGCGGCAGGAAATGCGAGCGGCTCGGGCTTAAGTGCCGCCAAGGTCTTAGGCGTTACCTCAGAAAAAATGAGCATGACTAAAGTTAAAACTCCAGTGGAGATAGCAATAACTGATTCATCATCGGTATAGAGTTTAATGGCAATGACCGTTGCTAAAGATGCCGCGAAATTATTAATAAAAATATTCCCAAGCAACATCAAACCGAGCAGCTGATCAGGTCTTTGCAATAATCTTTGTGCTTTTATAGCACCCGGATGCTTTAGTTTAACTAGATGTCTTAAGCGGTAACGGTTTAAGGACATTAAAGCTGTTTCTGAACCAGCAAAGAAAGCGGAAAGAACCAGCATAAGAACAAGTATGCCAAACAGCATACTAAGGGGCATATCGTTCAAAGCGAATGTACTCTTAGTTAATAAACATAGCTCTAGTGTCTATGATGAGAATTTTTTGTCAAGCCTGAATTTCAATTAGAGCTAATTTAAAACTAAAAGGCGAAGAATTTTAATCATTAATTCTGCAGACACAGTCTTTCGCCTTAAGTTTTTTTTATATGAAAAGCTTCATCACATTAGCTTTACTTTCAGAAAATCTAAAAGATCAACTAATGGAATTTCTTCATTTTCTTGTGCCGCTCTACCTTTGTATTCAACTGTTCCAGTATCTAAACCACGATCACCAAGAATAATGCAATGTGGAATACCTATCAATTCCATATCGGAAAACATAAAACCCGCACGGACTTTTCTATCGTCAAATAAGACCTCTATGCCTGCGCCTTGTAGATCTATATAGAGCTGTTCTGCGGCAACCTTTAGGCGTTCTGACTTGTGCATGTTCATAGGGCAGAGCGCAACTTGAAAGGGCGCTAAATTCGTTGGCCAGATAATGCCTTTGCCATCATGGTTTTGTTCAATAGCCGCAGCAACCACCCGTGAAATACCAATGCCATAACAACCCATCAGCATAATTTGATTCTTACCGCCTTCGTTGATGACACCCGCTTTCATTGCTGCACTGTATTTAGAACCTAATTGAAAGATATGACCGACTTCTATGCCTCTAGCTAAGGTAATTTCACCTTTGCCATCAGGACTAGGATCGCCCTCTACAACAGTACGTAGATCAGCTATAAGTTCAGGTACTGGGCAATCACGTTCCCAGTTGACGCCTTGATAATGCTTACCGTCACTATTAGCCCCGCACACAAAATCAGACATCAGCATGACACTACGATCAGCAATAATGGGTATCTTTAAGCCTATCGGGCCTATAGAGCCGGGCTTGCACTGACAAGCAGCCAAAATATCATTTTCGCTGGCAAACTCTAAGGGTGAGGCAACGCCTGCTATTTTTTCAGCCTTAATTTTATTAAGCTCATGGTCGCCTCTTAATAATAAAGCCACTACACCCTGCTCTTCACCCTTAACAATCAGAGTTTTAAGGCAAAGAGTTGAGGAAATAGATAAGAATTGACTAAGCTCTTCGATACTATGTTGATCAGGCGTATCAATTAACTTTAGCTCAGCAGTTGCTGCATTACGAGTACCAGCAGGCATAACAGCTTCGGCTTTTTCAACATTGGCGGCATAATCGCTACTAGTTGAAAAAGCAATGGCATCTTCACCAGAATCAGCTAAAACATGAAACTCATGTGATATGGCACCGCCTATCGAACCGGAGTCAGCAATCACTGCGCGAAACTTTAAGCCCAACTGATTGAAAATATTGGTATAAGCCTGATACATAATATCGTAACTAGCTTGTAAAGATTCTTGATCTAAATGAAAGGAATAAGCATCTTTCATAATAAATTCACGTGAACGCATCACACCGAAGCGAGGACGAATCTCGTCACGGAATTTAGTTTGTATCTGATAATAAGTAATCGGTAATTGTTTGTAGCTTTTGATCTCGTTACGCGCTAAATCGGTAATGATTTCTTCATGAGTTGGGCCTAAACAAAACTCACGGTCATGGCGATCCTTTAATCGCGCTAACTCTGGGCCATACTGCTCCCAACGACCTGTTTCTTGCCATAGTTCCGCCGGTTGCAGTGCAGGCATTAATACTTCTAAGGCACCTGCTCTTTCCATTTCTTCACGGGTAATTTTTTCAACTTTACGCAATACGCGTAATCCTAACGGCAGCCAACTATAGAGGCCTGCGGCTAGTTTACGGATAAGGCCTGCACGTATCATTAATTGATGGCTGGCGATTTCAGCGTCGGCAGGTGTTTCTTTTACGGTATTAAGAGGAAATTGACTGGTGCGCATGAGGATGTTGTAAAGAGATTTAAAAAAAGGCTATTTTACAGCTTTTTAAGGTCTTTCGCCTTAAAGTTCGTGGAGTGCATTAAATTCTAGAGGACTTAAATCAGAGGAACTGATAACTCCTTAGCTTTTTAAAAAGCGGATTTAAGTAACTGATGTTACGCAGCCATTCAGGTGTTTATAAAAAAAAAAAACAAATAATGAGGTCGCTATCGCGACGATTTTTGTATCAGGTAATAGCAACCGAAGGCTCGATTGCAGCTTCTTCCTGCGCTCCTTGGTTTTGTCGGGGCTAATTCCGACAAAAACTGAGCTGCT
>CAIVGC010000291.1 GCA_903905335.1 uncultured Methylococcaceae bacterium | reverse complement strand
CTCGGCAGAAGACAAGGTTCATAATAAGGCGCTAGCAAAATGACGAATATTCATTGAGCATATTAATCGTCGCTGTAAGATTTTCAGGATTGTTAAAGATGTTTGTCGCGGTAAACATAAAAATTACTCGCTGACATGGAGTTTGCTGGCTGCTCTTGTTGATCTGTGACATGACGCAATTTAGGAAAGATGCCTACTTAAGACTCATCATGATTTGTTTGCGATACATCTTCGGAGTCCGCTTCATGATGACTCTTGATATGAATTTTTCCGATATAATTAAAAACAAGATTTCCGGCATAAAAACCTATTTTATTGCCGACTTCTTCACATATTTTGCTACCGGTTTCATCAAATAAGGCATTGCCAATAAATCCACCAATTAATTTCCCCGTGTGCCCCCCAACTTTAGCGCTACCTTTTTTTTCCAAGTCTTCCTTTAACGGATTATCAACTCCAGTTGGGTTAACAAATCTTTTTGCAAGTTTACTGCCGTGCCGAGTCCCCACGACGCCACCGACCAAACTACCCAATTCAGCACCGACCACTATACCCGCAGGTCCGAAGACTGTTCCCAATCCTGCGCCCAGCGCTCCACCCAAACTTTGTCCAGCCATGCCTTCAGTAAAGCTGGCGCCCAATTGAGCATAGCGACTAGGATGTTTAGCTAAGTCCAATCCATTTGAAGCTAATATTTTTATTTTAAAAGGTATTTTATGAGATTGATAAACCAGCTTTTTTTCCATCTCGTAAGCTTTATTGGCTAAATCAGTTATATGTAACTTACTGCCCGTCAGGCTTATATCTGCTGATTCAGCTTGATTCTCAATGCTTGAATCATCACTTGCTGTAATGTCTTCCACAGTATTTTTGTTATCTTCAATCATCGGATCTTATAGGTTGCCTGAAAGAAGGCGTTTAAAAAAATATTTCTTTGATTGATGCTATCATTTTCCTTTGACATGGGACAAGCGATATCAGCTTCAATAATCAATTAACCCTCTTACTATTTAAGTATTACATAATTGGCCATCAATCTGTCATGAAAATCGCGCTATTAAACTATCTTTTCGTACCCAACACCTTTGCCGCCATTGATATCCTCGAGTATCGCCAGTGTTTGTGTGGCAAAAACATTGGTGTTATTGACTTGTGAATCATTACCTTGACAAAAAAGACACTAAGCTTTCACATATACAACGTTTACGTAATATCTTTAGTGGCTCCGTTGGTAACTTGGTGGAATATTTCGACTGGGCTATTTATGCGGCATTTGCACTGTATTTTACCCCTGCTTTTTTTCCTGAAGTCGACCAAACAACGCAATTATTGAACAATGCAGGGGTGTTTGCTATTGGTTTTATTTTCCGCCCACTAGGTGGCTGGTTGTTAGGCAGTCTAGCCGACCGTAAAGGACGGAAAAGTGCATTACTTTTGTCCGTAAGCTTAATGTGTTTGGGTTCTTTAATTATCGCTTGTACACCAGGCTATGCCGTTATTGGTGGCTGGGCACCTGCGCTACTGCTGTTTGCACGCATGCTGCAAGGCTTCAGTATCGGTGGTGAGTATGGTAGTTCAGCAACTTATCTAAGTGAAATGGCGAGTAGCAAACGGCGAGGTTATTACTCAAGCTTCCTGTATGTCACCATTGTGCTAGGTCAGTTACTGGCACTCGTATTGTTAATGGTATTGCAAAAGTTACTATTGAATAGCGAACAACTCCATCAGTGGGGCTGGCGTATTCCTTTTATTATCGGCGGGTTACTGGCTGTTATAGCTATGGGCTTACGCGGAAATATGGTCGAAACAAAGGCCTTTGTCGAACAGCATACTTTTTCTACGCATCATACTACTCTGCGGGAACTACTCAATTACCCTAAAGAATTATTCACTGTCGTTGCCCTCACAGCAGGTGGTACGGTGTCTTATTATACCTTTACGGTGTACATGCAAAAATTCTTGGTCAACACGACCGGCTTTAGTAAAGATGATGCCACTGTCATTTGCGTCATTGCACTGTTAGTTTTTATGGTAATCCAACCCCTGTTCGGATTGATTTCTGACTTTATTGGACGACGCATCATGCTTATAGCATTTGGTATCGGTGCAACTATTTTTACCGTACCCATTTTGTCATTACTGTCCCAACCGCAAAGCATAACATCGGCCCTATTCTGGTATATTTGCGCTTTGCTTATTATCTCCGGTTACTCATCAGTAAACGCCATTGTCAAAGCCGAGTTATTCCCTGTACATATTCGCGCCTTAGGTGTGGGCTTACCCTATGCACTTACGGTGGCTCTATTTGGGGGAACCGCAGAATATTTGGCTCTATGGATGAAAAGCTTTCACCATCCAGAATGGTTTGCTTATTATGTCAGCGGTTGTGCCGCTGTATCTTTGATGACATCCTTATTCATGAAGGAGTCAAAAGATGTGTCGAAATTAGATTAGGTGAATAATGGCGGGGAAATTATTGCTTACTTGAAATGGTCTAATCAGACAGGACAATTCTAAAGACAAATTTATATTGTCATAAGAGGTAATTATGAATTATACAAATAAACAGAAAAAACCAGATTTCACGATTGAATTTAAACAATCAGTAGTAAAATTAGTGCTGATCAGCAAGGAACTTCGGCTTGGTGAGGTCGGCGTGATGACCTAGGTCTAATATTGACCGCCGCAAAGATTAGACGCATCGGAAGCGTTTCAAGATGAAAGTGCCTGTTATACCGATAAACAAATTCACCAAGGTAGCGAGTTCCGTATTTGGCTGTAAAACTTACTGCATAAATTGTCGACTGTTACTGCATTTCGTTGAACCTTACGGGCATAAAAAAACCCGCTAGACTAGATAATCTGCGGGTTTGTGTACTTCTTTGAATCTCTTAAAATGCTCTTTTGGAGGCTGCGGGCGGAATCGAACCGCCGTAGATGGCTTTGCAGGCCACTGCATAACCATTTTGCTACGCAGCCATAAAGAGTTAAATAAAAAAGCCGCGAATTATCGCGGCTAATTTATTAAATATTGGAGCGGGAAACGAGATTCGAACTCGCGACCCCAACCTTGGCAAGGTTGTGCTCTACCACTGAGCTATTCCCGCACTGAATTTATCTGGCTATTATAGGTTTAATTTTAAGTCTGTCAAACTTTATTTATTGAATGTCGATTGCTAAAGCCCAAGCTTCATTGCCTTTACAGTCTCCATCTTCTACTTTTACTTTAGCATAAGCGTTTTGTTTGCCAAAAGCGTCGGCAAATTCTAATACAGATACCTGAGTACCTTGGGGCATATGTTGGCAAACACCATTTCTGTCTGCATCCTCGGTATCGTCGTAGGCGGATATTGTACCAGGAGTTGAAACCAAGCGAACGGTTGCCGCCGGATCATAAGCATTGGCACTTTTTAATGAATAACGTTGGCCTATTGCGAGGTTTATAAGTTTGGGGCCTGAAAGAGCAGGTTTTGAGCCGTTTCCACCTGTTGACATAATCAAAACAAGCAGAACTGCTACGCCAGCAATGGCGCCAAAAAACACTTTTGGATTTGTTTCTTTTAGGCTTATAAATGAAGAAAGCGCATTGCCGACAGTATTTTTTACTTGGTCAGCAGTGGATTCAGTACTGACTTCTGGTTGTTGTGGTTGAATAGTTTCTTCTGGTTGTACGTTTTCTTCATTACTCATTTCTCATCCTCACGATAATGTAATTTTATTTATTATTCTAATGAATGATTGCTTAACGAATCAGGCAAGTTTTATCAGGTATCAAGTTAATGCCTTTTAATTACTAATTCGTTACTTCTAGATTCTTAAGCGAAGTGTTTGTTAACAAGCATTTACTCAGGGACTAAACATACCACGATCAAAAAACTTTTCAAGTTCTTTGTAAATCGACTTATCTAATATTAATAAATAATTGATGTAGATGCTGCCAGTAATTCTTATTAAGTCAATCGATTGCCGTTGGTGATAAATCAGTTTTGTTTTTAGGTATGAAAGAGCTTTTTGAAGTAATGCATTTGGAATTGGCCGCATTTAGAGCTTTTGATTGTGGAACTATTGATAGTGATTGCTTTATTATATTTAAATGTTTTTAAGCGCAATAGCTTCATACTCAGCAGATCTTTCGGGCTTAATGGTTTGAAGTATGGGCTACAATTAAATATATTCAATGAGGACGTTAAAATGTTTCGATTAAGTCAATACATGCGGGAATTAATAAATCCGACACCTTTAAAGTCTGTACGAAAACCAGTGGCACCTGTGGTGATATGGAATTTGATTCGTCGCTGTAATTTGACGTGTAAACATTGCTACACAACTTCTGCTGATATTGACTTCCTAGGAGAATTAACGACACCGGAAATTTATGCGGTGATGGATGATTTGAAAGCTTTTAAAGTGCCCGTTTTGATTTTGTCAGGTGGTGAGCCTTTATTACATCCTGATATATTTGCTATATCTCGTCGCGCCAAAGATATGGGCTTCTATGTAGCCCTATCTAGTAACGGTACTAAGATTTCTTCGGATAATATTGACGAAATAGCTGCTATTGATTATCAATATATCGGCGTTAGTTTAGATGGTATTAAAGAGACTCATGATCAGTTTCGGCGTGTTAAAGGTTCCTTTGATGAGGCGCTGCGCGGCGTGCATTTATGCCTAGAAAAAGGTATTAAAGTGGGTATTCGTTTTACCTTGACGCACGATAATGCGAGTGATTTTCCTGCTCTGTTGCAATTAATGGATGATAATAATATAGACAAATTTTATTTGTCCCATTTAAATTATGGTGGGCGAGGCAATAAAAATCGCAAGGATGATGCGCATTTTGATATGACTAGGGCTGTGATGGATTTGCTGTTCGAGACCAGCTATGAATGGCTTAAAGCGGGTAAAGATAGGGAATTTGTCACTGGAAATAATGATGCCGATGCTGTGTATTTTTTACATTGGGTTGCAAAGCATTTTCCTGATAAGGTCAAGCATATAGCTGCTAAGTTGGAACAATGGGGCGGCAATGCTTCTGGTGTTAATGTCGCTAATATTGATAATCTCGGTAACGTTCATCCAGATACCTTTTGGTGGCATTACGATTTAGGCAATGTAAAGCAGCGTCCATTTTCAGAGATATGGATGGATACCTCTGATCCCTTAATGGCTGGACTTAAACAACAACCCAGGCCACTAGAGGGTCGTTGTGCAAGTTGTCATTATCTAAATATTTGTAATGGGAATACCCGAGTTAGAGCGGCACAAACTACTTTAAACTATTGGGCAGAAGATCCGGGTTGTTATCTGTCGGCCACTGAGATAGCGGAGCCTAGTAGCTATTAATTAGATTTTGAATTTGGTACTGGTACTGGTACTGGAACAGGGACTGATTCTTGGGTAACGGGCGTTTGATTAATTAATTCTAGCTTGGTGCGACGATTGCCCTCACCATAAAGCGTAAAGGTAATCATGACTAAAACAGTGGTTATGATAAGAATCAAAAATCTCTTTGGTTTTTTCAAAAAGAATAGTGGCCATTGTGGCTTATACATCCCGGTAATAAAGAAAAGAACTGTCCATATTGCTAAGTCGAAAGCGTAATTTACCATTTATAGTTACCGATTATTGTTCATGTGAGTTGCGTTACATTATTATTCAGATGGATAGTTATTTGCAACATTCAGCTTAATAGAAACGGTCATGGTTAATTTAAGAGTGTATAAGAATTAAGTTTTTAGCTAATATTTTTTGATTACCAGCAATAGTATTTTCAAATAATATAAAAAGCCTTTATAATGCGCGGTTCAATGGGGCATATCGCTCCTCCTTGCTTTACCTTCTTTTTAAGACAGAGAAGGGAAGCTTAACCGAAAGGAAAAATAATGCGACATTATGAAATTGTCTTTTTAGTCCATCCTGATCAAAGCGCTCAGGTTCCAGCGATGATTGAACGTTATAAATCAACCATCGAAGCAGCATCTGGCACCTTGCATCGCTTAGAAGATTGGGGCCGTAGACATTTGGCATATCCTATTAAAAAAGTTCATAAAGCTCATTATGTGCTGATGAATGTTGAGTGTGATCAAGCGACATTAGAAGAGCTTGAAAGTGGTTTTCGTTTTAATGATGCTATATTACGTAGTATGACTTTATTGCAAAAAGCAGCCATAACTGGACCATCCATTATTGCTACATCAACAGCAGAAGAAAATAAAATCGCTGAATCCAGAGCTAAAGATGCCGCAGCAAGAGAAGCGGTTATAGTGCCAGCAACAGGCGATATTGATGACGAAGAAGTTGATTTAGACGATGTTGATTTTGATGCTGACGAAATCATCGCTGATTAACACTATAACTTATTGGATTTAAGGAAATTATTATGGCACGTAACATTAGACGCAAAAAATTCTGCCGATTTAGCGCAGAAGGCGGAACAGAGATTGATTATAAAGATCTGGATTTATTAAGTGATTACATCACTGAAACTGGAAAAATTGTTCCTAGTCGTATTACAGGAACTAGTGCTAAATATCAAAGACAGCTTTGTGTTGCTATTAAACGCGCACGTTTTATTGCTTTGTTGCCTTTCTGCGACGCACATAAATAAAGATTGGGAGGAGGTATGAATTTTTTAGCGAATTATATTATGCGAGGTAGAATGCAAGCCATGATAGTGGCTTCTTCACTTGCCTTATTGTCGCTAATGATGCCTCCAATCAGTGTTGTAAGTTCAGCAACGATTGCTTTAGTCACATTAAGGCGTGGTGCTTATGAAGGTTTAACTATTTTAGGCTGTTCTAGTATTGCGGTTAGCTTATTAGGCTTTTTAGTACTTGATAATTTTCAGTTCGCATTACTCTATGTAATGGTGTTGTGGTTACCAGCTTGGTTAATTTCAATTGTGTTAAGGGAGGGTAGGCATTTATCTCTGGCAGTTGAAATTGCGGTATTAATCGGTGTGATAGGCGTTATTGGCTTTTATGTTTATGTGGCAGATTCTGTGGAGATGTGGAAAGCAGTGCTTTCGCAAATGATTCCCGCAGAAGCTCCCGTTGTAGATATTCAACGAACTATTGATACTCTTGCGCATTATATGCCTGGAATTATCGCTGCAGGTTCAGTATTTGGCTTGCTGTTTGGTTTGTTTTTAGGTCGATGGTGGCAGGCAAATCTTTATAATCCGGGTGGTTTCAGGTTGGAGTTCTTGTCGTTAGATGCAAAGCCGAGATTATGTATAGCTAGTTTAGCTATTGTTGCTACTGCCTATATTAGTTCTGGAATCATTTCTGAAATTGCTTGGAATATTAGTATTTTGCTTTTTGTGCTATATACAGTCATTGGAACAGCCATATTGCATTCCGTGTTCTTAACCAAAAAACTAGCGCGTTATATGGTAGCAATGCTGTATATCACCTTGTTTTTGATACCACATGCTATGCTGTTGGTTGTGCTTGTTGGCTTAAGCGATCCATGGCTGAATTTACGAAAAAAATCGAATCAACACACGCCTGATGGCGTATAAATAATCGGTAACAACCGAAAGATGAGGATTAAAAGATGGAAGTTATTCTTCTTGAAAAGATAGCAAACTTGGGTAACCTAGGTGATCGAGTTACGATTAAATCTGGTTACGGTAGAAACTATCTAGTACCGCAGGGTAAGGCTGTTGCTGCAACAGCTAAGAAAATTGTTGAGTTTGAAGCTCGTCGTGCAGAACTTGAAAAAGCAGCGGCTGAAAAGTTGAGCGCGGCTCAGAAGTTGGGCAATGAGTTGAGTAAACTTGAAGTTGTAATTACTCATAAAGCGGGTGATGAAGGCAGATTGTTCGGTTCAGTTGGTACGTTAAATATTGCTGAAGCGATTACTGCGGCTGGTATTGCTGTGGAAAAACATCAAATTCGTTTGCCGCATGGAACTATACGTCATATTGGCGAGTATTCCATCGACATTAATTTGCATTCTGATGTAATCGTTACTTTATCAATAAAAGTTGCTGCTGAAGCATAATTTATTAAGGTCAAGGGATTAAGGTGAGAGGTGAAAACACTAGTTTTTCAACCTTTTACCTTGAGCTTTGAGCCATGCGTTATTTATATTCCAGCCTATTTTATTTAGTTATACCTTTTATACTACTGCGGTTGCTCTGGCGCAGTATAAAAGCCCCCGCTTATCGCCATAGATGGCGCGAACGTTTTGCCTTATACAATAAAAGTTATCCACAAGATGTCATCTGGTTTCATGCTGTTTCGGTAGGTGAATCAGAAGCTTTATTCCCCTTAGTAAAACAAATTCAAAAACAACAGCCAAATTTAAATATATTAATTACTACAACGACACCGACGGGGTCCGCTCGTGTTAAAGCAGTAATGCAGGATACTGTTATTCACGTATATTTACCTTATGATATTCCAGATGCTATTAACCGATTTATGCGCTGTTTTAAGCCAAAATTGGCGGTCATTATGGAGACTGAAATTTGGCCCAATCTTTTTATGGCCTGTGGCAAAAGAGGAATTCCTTTATATATCATTAATGCTAGATTATCTGAAAAATCAGCACGTGGTTATCAAAAAATACCCTCGTTGGTGGGATCTGCTTTAGCACAGGTAAGTCTTGTTGCGACTCAAACCGAAGAAGATGCTAAGCGTTTTATAAGCATTGGTGCAAATACTGACAAAGTTCAAGTATTAGGCAATATAAAATTTGATATTAAAGTTCCGCAGGACACTATAGGACAGGGCTTAGAAATAAAAAATGATTTATTTGTGAGTAGATTTGTATGGCTTATAGCGAGTACTCATAAAGATGAAGAATCTATATTTCTGGCTGTTTATCAAGAGCTAAAAAAGAAAATACCTGAATTATTATTGGTTATTGTTCCTAGACATCCAGAGCGATTTACTGAAGTCAGAAGATTGTGCGAGCAGCAGCAATTGGCTGTAGTTTTGCGTACTTCAAAAGCAAAAATTAGTGAAAAAACAGATGTCTATTTAGCGGATACATTGGGTGAGTTAAAAATGCTTTATGTTAGTGCAGATGTGGCCTTTGTAGGCGGTAGTATGGTGCCTAGTGGTGGACATAATATACTAGAAGCTGCTGCTGTTGGTGTTCCGGTTATGTTTGGCCCTTATATGTCCAATTTCAAAGATATTGCTCAGGGAGTGTTAGTCGCTAATGCGGCATTGCAGTGCCAAGATAAAGAAGATTTGATTATTAACTTATTGATTTTATATAATAAATCCTCATATAGAATAACGTTAGCGGAAAATGCAAAAGCTTTTGTCCTTCAAAACCAAGGAGCGACTGATAAAATATGTAAGATTTTAAGTCTTACAATGGTAGAATAAAAAAACATAGCAATTCTGTTAGAGTTTATTTGCGACAATCGACCTTAGGACAATAAGTAAAATCACTGATTACCATAATTGTTAATGAGTTGATATGACAAGTAACTTGCTATGTTCTGCGCCGACACCTATGCAAAATCTGAAATGCAAAACATTTGTAAATATGATCTCTATGTCTTTAACTTGGCAATTCCTAAAATATATATTTTTGTAGGCTTATTCAATAATATTTGAGGCTGTGAAGGAATGACTTAATAACAAATATTACATAGATATTCAGAAGGTTCAATGTTATTGCGAACTTATAAAATTGTAGCTTATTGGTTTTAAAATGGGTGTGTAACGTCAATTTATAATTTTTAAGAGAATGCTAATGCAACATCAATATAGTTCTTCAAATGGAATAAAGTTATCAGTAATTGCGACGGTTAAAAATGAAGTTAGTACTATTGCCTCTTTTGTTGAGTCATTATTGAATCAATCATTAAAGCCGGATCAACTTATCATTGTAGACGGTAATAGTAACGATGGAACTCAAGAAATTCTTAAAAGTTTTGAAGCACAGAAAAAAATACGATTGTTGGTTCGAGATTGTAATATTGCCGAAGGTAGAAATATTGCAATAGAGTGTGCAGTTAATGACTATATTGCTGTTACTGATGCAGGTTGTGTTGTTGATATAAATTGGTTAAAAGAAATAGCTATGGCATTTGAGGCTGAAGATAATCCAGATGTCGTCGCGGGTAATTTTCAATTTGATTGTTATAATGATTTCGAAGAGGCTGTTGTTTTATCAACGTTTAATCCCGAAAGAGCACAAACAGAAGCAGCAATTTATTATCCCTCCAGTCGTTCAGTTGCCTTTAAAAAATATGCTTGGAAAAAAGCAAAGGGATATCCTGAATGGCTGTATGCTGCAGAGGATACTTTGTTTAATATACGGTTACGCCAGCTTAATTTTAAATTTGTATTTGCTCAAAAGGCACTAGTTAAATGGCGGCCAAGAGAGACATGGAAAGCATTAGCTAAACAGCGCTTTAATTTTTCTAGGGGTAATGCTCGAGTAGGCGTGGGTACCCAAGGCTATGTGATTAATATCAAATATCATGGACTTATTTTATTGTTCTTATTGTTTTCTATTGATTGGCCATGGATGTTAATTTTTAGTGTTTATCCATTATATCGACATATAAAAAATAATTTGTGGTCTCAAGCAAAAAAGGCAAGCCAAAAATCCACACGTCCTCATATCTTTTGGAAGGTATTGCTAGTAATGGAATTTGTTCGATTAATAGGTATTGCCGGTTTTATTAGAGGGCGATTTGATCGTTTCTTAAATAAACAATTTATTGAAAATCAATTGCAATGGATGGGAGTAAAGACACTAGACGAACTAGACGAGAAGTATCGTGCGTGATTATGTTGTACTTATATTTCTAATCGCTTGCATTATTGCTGCCTGGAAAAAACCTTGGTGGGGAGTATTGTCACTGGCAGTTTTTAGTTATCTAAATCCTCATGCCTATGCTTGGGGCTTTGTTAGGTCGTTACCCGTTTATTATGTGTTGTTCTTAGTGGTGGCGCTTAGGACCTTTACTAGCAAAGATAAACAATCCTTGCCTAAAGATTGGCGTATTCCTGTTTTTGTTATGCTTTGGATAGGTTTTGCTATTAGTTCAACACAAGCTTATTTCCCCGATCTTGCTTGGCAAAAATTTTGGATAGTCACTAAAATATATTTGCCCTTTTATTTCACCTTAGTATTGATTAATACACGGCATAAGCTTTATAGCTTGATTATTACAATAGGCGCGTCAATAGGTATAGTTGCAGTTAAAGGAGGCATTTTTGCTATCTTAAAAGGGTTTTCTGCGCGTGTTTATGGGCCTCCTAATACACAGTTTGAAGAAAACAATGCCTTTGCAGTCGCTATGTTGATCTCAATACCGCTATTATTGCTTTGGCAAAAAGAAACGCTAAGTCCTTGGGTAAAAAAGGGTATTCCAATGGCTATTCCAATTATTTATGCGGCATCTTTGAGCTCATGGTCACGGGGTGCATTACTGACTATGGGGGTGCTAACGCTTATGTTGATTGTTAATAGTAAACGTAAATACCTTATTATCCCTTTAGTGCTTATAGGTGCCATTTTTGTTAAAGATTATTTGCCGCAAGAGTGGTTTGGGAGGATGAATACTATAGAGACTTATCAACAAGATAGTTCAGCGATGAGTCGGATTACGGCATGGACAGACGGTTGGAATCATACGCTTGAACATCCGTTAACAGGAGCTGGTTTTGATGGATGGATATATGTGACAGAACGTGACTGGCATAGTTCTTATGTAGAAATGTTTTCTGAGCATGGATTCATTGCTTTTGGATTATGGCTATCCTTGATTTTAGGAACCATAATAAGCCTTACAAGCATGCCTAAGAAAATACAAAATGTTGCGGGTATGGAGTGGGTAAATAGCTATTGTTTTATGCTCAGAGCTTCATTGATCTGTTATATGGTGGGTACAGCCTTTTTAGGGCTTTCCTATTGGGATTTACTATACCATTTAATTTTCATTTCTGTTTTACTAAAGAAATTTGTTATGGATGAATTAGCCGTTATACAAGCTGAACAGATTAAGCCACGTTGGGTAATGAAATAGTTGAGAAGGTCTCAGGGTGATGCTGAATCTTTCCTTCCATCCCTAATATTAGCAATGGAAGGAAAGATCTTATCGGTTTTGTCTTGATTGACTCTGCTATAAAAAACTCAGGGATTTAATAGGTTATCTGTTAAAACCTGTTTGCCCTGAGTATTTAATATCTTTATATGGTTAAATGCGTTTATTTTACGCGCAATCCCGCGACTGCTCCGGCTTCAGGGCTTAATATCCAAATATCTTTACCACCTGGTCCTGCGGCTAAAACCATGCCTTCAGAACAGCCAAAGCGCATTTTTCTAGGTGCGAGATTAGCAATCACTAAGGTTAATTTGCCTTCTAAGTCTTCAGGTGCATAAGCAGATTTGATACCTGCTAATATGTTGCGGGTTTCATCTCCTATATCCACGGTCAACTGCAATAGTTTGTCCGAACCTTCGATATGTTCAGCTTTGATAATTTTAGCGATACGTAAATCCAATTTGGCAAAATCATCAAACTCGATAGTATCAGCGATAGGTTCAAATGCTAAGGTCTTTAAAGGTGCTGCTGTTTTTTCAAGATTTTCTTTAGACGCTTCAATAATGGCTGTAATTTTGTCTGCTTCGACACGGGTCATTAACGGTTTGAAGTCATTAATGCTATGGTTTAGCAAAGGTTTTATAGAGACGGGCCATGCTTGAGTAGGAATGTTTAAAAACTGCTCAGCTTGCTGCGCTAATACAGGAATGACAGGTTTTAAAAAAGTAGCCAATAAGCCAAACAAATTAAGTCCCATAGAGCAAACTTCGTGTAATTCAGCTTCATGACCTTCTTGCTTGGCAATCAACCAAGGCTTTTTTTCATCAATATATTGATTCGCTTTATCAGCTAGTGCCATAATCTCACGCATGGCTTTACCAAACTCTCGAGTTTCATAAAATAAAGCAATTTGTTCGTTAGCGTCAATAAACTCTTGAAATAAAACGGGCTCTGAACAGCGCTCAGATAAGCGATTATCAAAGCGTTTAGCGATAAATCCACTGCAACGACTAGCGATATTAACGACTTTTCCTACCAAATCAGAATTTACCCGTTGACTAAAATCATCAAAATTAAGATCGATATCGTCAACGCCCGCACTAAGTTTGGCAGCAAAGTAATACCGTAAATATTCAGGGTTTAGATGATCCAGATATGTTCTTGCGGTAATGAATGTTCCGCGAGATTTGGACATTTTTTCACCATTGACGGTTAGAAAGCCGTGAGCGTATATCGCACTTGGCGTTCTAAAGTCAGCGCCACTCAACATTGCTGGCCAGAATAAGGCATGGAAATAGATAATATCCTTACCAATGAAATGATAAAGTTCTGCGCTACTATCTTTAGCCCAATACTCATCAAAATCTAAGCCTTGTTTATCACATAGATTTTTAAAGCTGGCCATATAGCCAATGGGTGCATCCAACCAAACATAAAAATATTTTCCAGGTGCATCAGGAATTTCAAAACCGAAATAAGGTGCGTCGCGAGAAATATCCCATTGCTGTAAACCGCCTTCTAGCCATTCAGCTAATTTATTGCGTACTTCAGGTTGTAAGTGACCTGCTTTAGTCCAATCATTAAGCATTTCGGTAAAGTTAGCTAAATCAAAGAAATAATGAACTGAATCTTTTGAAATGGGCTTGGCACCTGAAATAGCAGAGACAGCATTTTTCAATTCACTAGGTGAGTAAGTGGTACCACAGGCTTCGCAACCATCGCCATATTGATCATTTGCTCCACATTTTGGACAATCACCTTTTATAAAACGATCAGATAAGAACATGTTCTTAACGGGATCGAATGCTTGGGTAATGGTGCGTGAACTAATATGTCCAGCATCACGTAAGCGTTTATAAATGAGTGATGAATAGCTGCGGTTTTCTTCGGAATGGGTGCTGTGATAATTATCAAAAGCCACACCAAATTCAGTAAAATCAGCTAAATGTTCTTTGCCGACTTGAGCGATGAGTTGTTCAGGAGTAATACCTTCTCGATCAGCTTTGAGCATAATCGGTGTGCCGTGAGTGTCATCTGCACAAACGAAATAACAGCTATTGCCGCGTTGTTTCTGGAAGCGAACCCAGATATCGGTTTGAATATATTCAACCAGATGACCTAAATGTATGGGGCCGTTTGCGTAAGGTAAAGCGCTGGTAACAAGAATTTTTCTATCTGACATGGCGTAAAGGTAAGGAATACAATAATAAATAATAGGTAGATTATCTCATAAAATAGATTGTGTTAACGCATAGAGCATTGTTAACCGATGAATTTTATTAAAAAGCCTGTAGAATGCCATGCTAATAATGTTTGGTTTTATCGCCGAATCTACTGGAAATACTTAACTTAAAATAATTATGGCGCACATAGAAAAAACGGATGTAGAGCATTTATTAGCAACCTATATTGATCCTAATCATGGTGTTGATCTAGTTATGTCAAAATCAGTTAAAGAAATTACCCTTGATGGCAACAATGTCGAGGTTAAATTAGAATTAGGTTATCCTGCAAAAAGCACTATTGAAGCTTTAAAAATAGGCGTTGAACAGCTCTTAAAAACATTGGTCGGAATCGGTTCTGTAAAGGTTGATGTTACAGTAAAAATCATTTCTCATGCCGTACAACAAGGTTTAAAGCCCCAACCTAATATCAAAAATATTATT
>CAIVGC010000290.1 GCA_903905335.1 uncultured Methylococcaceae bacterium | reverse complement strand
CATAGTTTAGTTACGATGTCATATATCGTTGCCGCCATTTTGTTCATTTTAAGTCTGAGTGGTTTAAGTAATCAGGAATCGGCCCGTAAAGGTAATTATTACGGCATGTTAGGTATGGCAATTGCTATTGTCGCCACTACCTTAAGCGCCTCAGTCACTGTTTACGGTGTATTGATTGCTGCTATCGCCATCGGTGGTTTGATCGGTGCTAAAGCTGCCTTAAAAGTTGAAATGACCCAAATGCCCGAACTCGTTGCCATCATGCACAGTTTGGTGGGTTTGGCTGCGGTCTTAGTCGGTTATGCCAACTTTATGGACAGCACTATTTCCATCACTGGGGTAGAAAAAACCATCCATGAAGTGGAAATTTATATCGGCATCTTGATCGGTGCGGTGACCTTTTCAGGTTCAGTGATTGCCTTTGGTAAGCTGAGTGAAAAAATCAATGGCAAGCCTTTGTTATTACCAGGTCGTCATTGGTTTAATCTAACGCTGTTGCTTGCTGTTATTGGCTTAGGTGCCATGTTCTTACAGCAAACTGAAGTGGGTGGTGAAGCGATTATTCCTTTAGCCATTATGACCGGTATTGCCATCATATTTGGTATACACATGGTAATGGCTATCGGTGGTGCTGATATGCCTGTGGTTATTTCCATGCTCAACAGTTATTCAGGTTGGGCGGCAGCGGCAACCGGTTTTATGCTCAGCAATGATCTGTTGATCGTGACTGGCGCTTTAGTAGGTAGTAGTGGTGCGATCTTGAGTTACATCATGTGCCGTGCCATGAATAGACACTTCTTGAGTGTTATTGCCGGTGGTTTTGGTACTTCTTCTGGTGGTGAAGCCGCGGCTATTGAAGGCGAAGTACAGCCTATTGAAGCTGAAGAAGTGGCTAAGTTGTTACAAGATTCAAAAAATATCATGATTATCCCAGGTTATGGGATGGCCGTAGCTCAAGCGCAACATACCGTGAATGAAATCACTAAGTTGTTACGTGATAAGGGTAAAAAAGTACGTTTTGGCATTCATCCCGTTGCTGGTCGTATGCCTGGCCACATGAACGTATTGTTAGCAGAAGCCAAAGTGCCTTATGACATCGTTTATGAAATGGATGAAATCAACGATGATTTTGGTAACATCGATGTCTCTATCGTTATCGGCGCTAATGATATTGTTAATCCCTCTGCGCTTAATGATCCCAATAGCCCAATTGCCGGTATGCCGGTCATAGAGTGCTGGAAAGGTGAAACTACCATCGTACTTAAGCGCAGTATGGCCTCTGGCTATGCAGGTATCGGTAATCCTCTGTTCGTACTGGATAATACCCGTATGTTATTTGGTGATGCTAATGCCACTATGCAGGCGGTGTTGAAAGCGTTGAAGGGTTAAGCTCAATGTATGGTTGGGTTAACGATAAAACTGCTAACCCAATCTACGCTTTTATCTGACTCGGAAAAATAGGAGATATTATGAATACCAGTGAGATCATTAGAATGAGTAAAATTGAACGTCTGCAAACTATGGAGGCGATATGGGATTCATTGACTCATGAGCCATCAGAGATGGAATCTCCCGATTGGCATAGGGACACGCTAGTCGCTAGAAAAAACATGATTGACGAAGGTAAAGCCGAATTTATATCTCTTGCAGCATTAAGATTAAAGAGATGACGATAAAAAGCATTCAGATACTTACTGATGCACTACAAGATCTTAATGAGTGAAGGGCTTTTTACACCAAACAGGAAGTCAGTGTCGGCGATTATTATTGGGACAGCCTGTTATCTGACATGGAGTCACTAGTTGTTTTTGCGGGTGTCCATAGTAAAAAATATGGATATTATCGAATGCTATCAAAGCGATTCCCTTACGCGATTTATTATGATGTTAATGGTGATATTGCATCTATAATTGCGGTTTTGCCTATGCGTAGAGATCCTACGTGGATAAAAAATAAAATAAGTAAATGCAGTAAGTAGTCAAAGCATAGCATGTATATACAATCCCCCAATTAACTAACTGAAGTTAATTATTCATCATTTTCTAGCGTAAATATCTACGACAAGGACCCGCATGACCAACCACTTACAATCACCTACTGTTGCCAATCCTAGTGTATTAACGCCAGTACATCCAGCCATTGAAAACTATATGCGCGGTTTGCTAGAGCCTACCGATCATCCGGTACTCTTGGAAATGGAAGCCTTGGCGCTCAAAAATAATTTCCCTATCGTCGGCCGCTTAGCCGGTGTGTTCTTAGAAACCATGGCCAAAATGATCAATGCTCAGCGGGT
>CAIVGC010000289.1 GCA_903905335.1 uncultured Methylococcaceae bacterium | reverse complement strand
AGTTACTTTAACGGAGAGAGTCTCTAAATTAAATCTTGTTATCCCGATTGTTCGCAAGGAAGCAGTATTAACCAAAGACGCTATTATTCAAGCATTAAAGCCTTTTGCGCAATGGGTTCACACCATTACTTTTGATAATGGCCGCGGCATATGGATATCGCTACGGCATTGGCTTGTGACACCTATTTTGCCAAACCTTATCATTCTTGGGATCGAGGTTTAAATGAAAATCATAACGGCTTATTAAGACAATATTTTCCTAAGAATCAGCCCTTGAATCAAGTCGATCAAGATGATGCTAATAGAGCATTAGCTGGACTTAACCATAGACCTAGAAAAAAATTAAATTACAAAACACCATGGGAAGTATTTTGTGAGATGGCTTCGCTTAATATCAATGATTCACTGGGTGGTGCATTTATGAGTTGAATTCGCGTTTGATGTCATTGAACAATCACCGGAACGCTTATTAGAATTACCAGGTATTGGTAAAAACGACAACAACGCGTGGCAAGCGCTTGGTGCGAGCAAAAAGCCATTCGTGAAATCATGGTGTTCCTACAATCACATGGTGTCGGCACCTCTCGTTCAGTCAGAATTTACAAGACTTATGGTGATCAGGCCATTGAAAAAGTCAGAGAAAATACTTACCGCTTAGCGTTGGATATTCATGGCATAGGTTTCAAAACCGCAGATTCACTGGCACAGAACCTAGGTATTCCAGCCGACTCTTTGATTCGTGCCCAAGCAGGTGTTCGGCATGTCTTGCAAGAATGGTCAGGTGAAGGTCATTGTGCCGCTGTTTTCAACAGCATTGTGCGAAATTGCTGTAAAGTTATTGGACATTCCGACAGCTATCATTAACGAGGCTATTACTGCCGAACTCGTTGAAGGTAACTTGGTGGCCGAAATCATAGGTGAAGAAGATGTCATCTTTTTAACCCCGCTATATCGTGCTGAAGTGGGTTGTGCTGCTCAGTTGCAGCGACTCAACAAAGGCGAGCCACTTTGAGGCTGCGGTTTCTAATAGGCGGTCATTGATAGTTTGATTATCTTTATGTGTTTTTTATATTGTTTGAAGCTTTGACATGCTTTCGAATAGCGAGGCAGCTTATTTTTTTAGTTAGTTCTTATCGGTAATTATACGAATTGTTTTTTTAGTTTGAATTGATATCATTTGATACGGATTGCAGTTTGTTTGTCTATTACGGCCAATACCAGACATTTATATACTCCTGTAGTGCGTGATTACAAAATCCTATTTGTTGAGGGCTGCAAACAAAAATATAACAACTTGCTAACAATTTTTTCGGTTGAGACAGTACACTAAAAATCGATTGGTTGACTGTAGTCGGCCATGACGCTACAAGTTCTTGCCAAGAATGCGCGCGCGACGCTCGGTTGTATGGAGGTCGAAGTATACAAGTCGGTCGATGAACGGGGCCGTATTTGCTATGACGAAATTTGGGAAACGGAAAGCGTATTGTGCAGCATGATTGCCTCCATGCATTTCAATCAATTGGCTGCCTTGATGGAGCTATCCAGCAAACCGCCGGATTGTCAGTTTCGCTTCATCTTTAAAATCCAGGGGCTAGAATTTGCCGGGCAGATTAAAGGTTTTACCCATCATTAATGCCATGTTTAAATTTTTGCAACAACTGGGTGGGGACAAGAAAAGCAAATGGTTGCTGTTCCCGAATTATGGGCCATTGAACTTAAGAATGAGCATTTATATGACAGAATTCGAGGCATTTGATGGTCGACGAATTCATCTATTAAATAGTAAAGGTGCAGTACTCATGCAGCCAACCCGTTCCATGATAGACAGACTTCCGTTTTTGAAAACATCCGTTTTTATACTGGCTGGCTTGTTTGCCTCTTTGACTTTTGCAGACAACCAGCCAACCGAAAATAACCGGAACAATTCGGAGGATCTGGCGAAAAAACTGCAAAATCCGGTGGCTAACCTGATTAGCGTTCCGGTGCAAAACAACTGGGATTTCGGCATCGGCCAAACTGACGCCATGCGCTTTACTGCTAACGTGCAACCGGTGATTCCGTTTTCACTTGGAGACAACTGGAACTTAATCACCCGTACTATCATGCCGGTGATATATAGCGAATCGGCGGTAGCCGGTGGGCAAAGCTTGTCAGGCATAGGTGACATAGTACAAAGCTTTTTTTTATCGCCCACCCAACCCGTAGGCGGTTGGATTTTAGGTGGCGGACCGGTATTTCTGTATCCAAGCGCGTCAGAAAACTCATTGGGCGGACAAAAGTGGGGCGCCGGACCTACGGCAGTGGCATTGCGGCAGGCTAGCGGTTGGACCTACGGCGTGCTGACCAATCATCTGTGGTCATTTTCCGGCAACGATCAACGGCGCAATGTCAGTACCACCTTCATGCAGCCGTTTCTATCCTACACCACCAAGACCTATACCACTTTCGGGATTAACACCGAGTCCAGCTATGATTGGCAAGGCAGTCAATGGACTGTTCCGCTCAATTGGACCGTACAGCAAATGGTGAAGTTCGGGGAGCACCCCGTCGCCTTTACCATCGGCGGCCGTTACTACGCTGATAAACCCGGCGGCGGGCCGGATTGGGGATTGCGGTTCGTGGTAACCCTGCTGTTTCCGAAATGAAGCACTATGACTATGGATCGAATAATGCTGTTTAACCTTGAGGAAAATCATGAGTCGGCTAATGGCACTAAAACATGAAATTGTTGAAATCGCTGGAGTGACGCTGTTTTTTTTCTTCTGCTTCGGCGTGATGTTGATCATGAAAAAACTGCTATTTGCTCAGTACCAAGTCGAGGTGAGCGCCGTTTCGACGGCCGCCAGCGCTTTGATTATCGCCAAGATCGTCATCGTGCTCGACAAAACACCCGCCGGTAAGCGCTTCGATGCTCGGTTGGCGCTGGGCGCTTCCGCGTTATACAAAACCCTGATTTACCTGTTGGCGACCTTTCTGGTGCTGTTCCTAGAGAAATTGTTCCATGCCTATCGGGAGTACGGGAACTTGACCTCGGCGCTCGAAGCGTTCTGGTTGCAGAAAGACTGGAATTTGATGGCTGGAAAACTGTTGTGGGTCGGTTTGACGTTTTTGATTTATCACATATATGCCGGGCTAGACCGTCGACTTGGCGAGGGAAAGCTTCGTCGTATCGTATTCGAGCGCCCGAACCAAGGTAATTAAAACATGACTTTCACGAGTGCTGCGTTACTGTCTTCCTCGGGATTATTGCTTGGAATCCTGCTTGTTTATGAGTTCGGCTGGCGGCTAGGCGGGTCATTGAAAACCGACGGCGCTACTTCGGGGCTGCTCGATGGTGCCATTTATGCTTTGTTAGGTCTACTAATTGCTTTTACTTTTTCTGGCGCCGCATCTCGATTCGATCATCGGCGGGAATTAGTGATCGAAGAGGCCAATACTATAGGCACTACTTATCTCAGGCTGGATTTGTTGCCGACCGATGCACAGCCGGCATTACGTACATTATTTCGGCAATACTTGGATGCGCGGTTGGATATTTATCAAAAATTGCCTGATTGGGATGCCTCGCAAATCGCGCTGAGGCGTTCAAAATCGCTACAAAATCAAATCTGGCCGATGACAGTCAAGGCCTGCCACGATTCTGGGTCGGTGCCTACAACCACCTTGCTATTAACCACTTTGAATGAAATGTTTGATATCGCCACGTTACGTAACACTGTTGCATTGGAGATGCATCCGCCCATCGTTATTTTCATCATGTTGTTTAGCCTAGCATTAATCAGTGCAGGCTTAGCCGGCTTTTATGATGCAAGCGAAGAACGGCGTAATTGGGTGCATGTGGTGGCTTTCGCAGTCATCACCGCAGGCACTGTTTATGTGATTCTCGATGTCGAATATCCCCGCATGGGGCTAATTCAAGTCGATTCGGTGGATCGCGTGTTGATTGAGCTTAGAAACAGCATGGAATGATTTATTAAGTCCAAAAACTCAAATTAGGAAGGCATCATGAAAAATTCATCCAATCCGCAAAGCCTTACATTGGGATTCCTGTTTGGCTGCTTTTGATGTTGACGACGCTGAACGGCTCTCAATCGATGTGTGGATCTATGGCCGATACAAGGACTAACGCTGCACAAATTGATCGCGAGGTCAATGCGGCCTTGGCCAAGCTTTACGAAACCACTCAAACTTCCTATGGGTGCAAAGCCAACAATATTCAACAATATCTATAACAATCAGGAGATACAAAGATGACAAAGACTAAAAATAAAAAAATAGCTGCAGTTGGCGGACTAGCCTTAGCCTTAACCTTAACGCTGTCTGCCTGTACGCCGATTAAGCAAGCCAGGAACGTCAAACAATCCGGCTTTCTGGGCGATTATTCGCTTTTGCAGGACGGCAAGTCGGGTGAAGCCCTAAAGATTTATCTCGATCCCAAATATTCGCAAACTTGCAAAAAATATGACAAGGTTATCATTGAACCGGTCGAACTCTGGAGTCGAGAAAACAGCGATATAGCGGGTCTTCCCGTCGCCGACCGGCAAACGCTGGTCAACCATCTACACGGTTCTCTGGTCAGCGAACTGGGTAAGCACTACCAAATCGTCAAAACACCACAGCCCGGTACCTTGCTTATCAAAACAGCTATCACAGAAGCCGAAGGCTCTTGGGTAGCTTTGGATACGGTGTCATCGTTCGTGCCGCAGTTGCTGGTGATGTCTAAATTGAAAGAAGTCGCCACTGGCACCGGCTCCTTCGTCGGTAAGGCCAGCGGTGAAGCCGACATTACCGATGCGGTAACCGGCGAGCGCGTTGCCGCAGCGGTGGATCGAATCGTAGGTGCCAAGTCGACGATAGGCGTGACCAGCAAATGGGACGACGTGACCCGAGCCTTCGATTTTTGGTCGGGACGCATGGCTTACCGCTTGGCTAACTGCGGCGCGATGCCGCCCGAGTAATAATATGCGTGATTTTTTCGCTCGAGATCTAAATGTCATCGAATGGCAAGGGGCGATTTTTTTAGAGAGGGAAGTTTATTTTAACGAAATCCTTGGAACCACCGTTTCAATCAGAGGAAATAACACGATGAACACTATGATGAAAAAAAATTGTAGACAGTGCCTGGTTGCTGTTTTACTAGGCGCCGGCTCCATGGCTGCATGGGCGGAGAGTATGCTGATGATTTACCCAGCCGCTGGACAAAGCCTGCAGCAACAAAAGCAAGACCAATACAACTGCCACAACTGGTCGGTGCAGCAATCCGGATATGATCCCAGTAATCCGCCGGCTCAGACGTCCGGACAAGGTAGCGGTGCTACCGCAAAAGGTTTGTTGAAAGGCGGTGCCCGCGGCGCGGCTATGGGAGCGGCGATTGGCGCGATAGCAGGCGATGCCGGTAAGGGCGCGGCGATTGGTGCAACCGCGGGCGGCATGGGAGGGGCCATGAAATCCCGCAATCAACAGGCCCAAGCCCCTTCTGCGTCACCTCTCGGTCTGGATAACTACAACTGGGCGATGAAATCCTGCCTGGGTGCCATAGGCTATTCGGTGAATTGATCGTTTAGACGAGCTGTTATTTTGGTTGTTGTTTAGTTAACAACGCCTATTTCTGTAAATGTTTCATTCGCGATTAATTTAAATTAAGCTTTTTTATTATTTTCACTTGAGGTTCTGTTAAGAAATTATTTAGCCGCATAGCACTCTGTTTATTTATTTTAGCTACTATTGTTACTTGTGCAGCGACAAACGACATCACTGCTCGTCAGGAATATAAGGGTGAAAAGATTGCCAGTCCTGGTCACATTTTGATATATGATTTTGCCGCAGAACCCGGCGCTGTGCAGGCTGCATCGGCCGGTGCAGCAAGAAATGCAGGAGCTGAAATCGCAAAAGCTTTAGTTGAGGAAATTCGTAATATGGGATTGCCAGCAAATCGTGTGTCAAATCAAACTGCTCCGCAAATTGGCGATCTTGTAATCAGTGGTAATCTTATTTCGATCAACGAAAGTGATGCCATAAAACGTATGGTTATCGGTTTCGGTTCTGGCACCTCTAGCTTAAAAGTGGCCGTGCAAGGATATTTAATGACGGCTTACGGCCTTCAGAAATTGGGTTCTGGCAACGTAGATTCCGGTGGTAGTAAATCACCAGGTGCGGCAGTTGGGGCTGTGGGTGCTATCGCAACCGCCAACCCAGCAGGTCTTATTGTCAGTAGTGGTATGAAAATTTACGGGGAAGCCAGTGGCAGTAGCAAAGTGGAAGGCAGAGCAGAGCAAATAGCCTAAGAAATCTCTCTGGCATTAAAGGTGAAATTCAAGGAACAGGGCTGGATATAAAGGGCGTTGCTGAATAAATAAAACACATAGTATCAAAAAGATACGGACACATATTCCGTGGTTTTTTGCTGTAAATTCTTGAATTTAGCTATAGCAACCACTAATGTGATTCGCAACGGCTTGACTCTCGCTTATCTTTTACCCAATTACGACAACAAGCCCATATCAACAGTTTAGGACAAGCAGCCGATCAAGCGGCTGATTTTTCGGCGCGCATTCGATTGAATAACAATGAATCAGCTAGCCCCTTAAAGTAATTTTCCGAAAAAAGCTAACTCCTAACGGGGCATAGTTTCTGGCGAGACTTATTAAGTTTGCCTACAGTTCTGCTGGAGGTTTTTTGATTGTCGACCAACAAAAGCAAGTGTCCGACGACGCTTTGTCCTAGTCTAGGTTATTATAGTTGCCTATTTTCTCTCTCTAATT
>CAIVGC010000288.1 GCA_903905335.1 uncultured Methylococcaceae bacterium | reverse complement strand
GTCAATAAAAACACATAAAAAAGCTGAGGCATTAAGCCAACGATTACTTACTGGAGTTGCCAAGATCAACGATTACGGTTTTGCGGCCGTTAATTTAGACTTTGAACTCGTCTATTAAGCTTTTGGAATCGTTACAGTCGACTATTGAACCGTCTATGGCCGTATAGCGAAGCCTCATGCCTGTCCATGAACAGTGCATGACTGTTCAGCGTAGCTTAAAGCCTGTATAAAAATGTTCCATGGCCGTTAATGACATTAAAAATGACATCCGTAGACCTTCTATTAGCAGTCATAGACATTCCATTAGCCGGCATGAGCGTTCCAAAAGTCGGCATGAGTCTTCCAGTAAATGACCTGGTTTTGGGCTACACTTAAGCCGCGACTAGTAATGTATGTCATCAAAGTCATGATAATCAATGGTATAGCTAGAAAGACAGAATGTCCCGTCTAAAGTGGATAGCCGTCTTTTGTACGTTTATTCGGCTTTTATCCAAGTATCGATATCAAAAGTTTCATTGGTGGCCAATGAAATTTCACGTAGGAAACACAATAATCCGCAAGTTAATGAAAGCATCGCGGTGATAAATAGAATTGCTACCGTTCTGGGTGATTCGATATTAAATTCTACGGCAATAAAAAAGAAGGCAATGGTAAGACAAACGCATAAAATCGATAGGGTGCATAAACTAATAGATCGTCTAATCCATAGTATGCGTTTGGAAATAGTTTTTATTTCTTGTAGAGAATTGTATGAAAGATCATGGTATTTAAGTTCGGTTAATTTACGATAGCGATCAATCGCCCGACCTAGGCGATTAGTGAGTACGCCAAGAATAGAACCTATGCCGGTGATTAAAAATACCGGTGTTACGGCATCTCGAATAGCATTGGTAGCAGTAGGAATGTCGGCAATAGATATCATAGTTTAAGATAAATTAATCAAAATAATGTATCGCGCCAATTAACGGCGTGCGCGGATTAAGTGAACATTTAACGGATATTTTATTGAGCAGTGGTTCAAAGCGACCTTTAGCTTTAAAGGCCGCTATAAAACGACCGTTTTGCAGTGCTGGTAAAATTTTAGGGCCTATGCCGCCGCCTATAAAAACACCGCCAGTCGCGAAAGATTTTAAGGCGAGATTTCCAGTTTCTGCGCCATAGATATCAATGAATAGTTTTAAGACTTCTACACAGCAGGGATCTTTATGAGTGATGCCTAATTCAGAGATCAACGCATTTCTATCCATGTTGGAGCTAATGTCTTCTACTTCAGAGCAGGGCGGTGCAATTTTTAGTTCACAAAGAAAATCATATAAATGACTAAAGCCTATGCCAGACAGTATACGTTCGTAACTGACATGGTCAGGCTGTAGTCTTCTAAGATAGCTTAAGAGTTGATCTTGTAG
Source organism: uncultured Methylococcaceae bacterium (assembly GCA_903905335.1). Taxonomy (GTDB): domain Bacteria; phylum Pseudomonadota; class Gammaproteobacteria; order Methylococcales; family Methylomonadaceae; genus Methylobacter_C. The sequence goes on along the minus strand of CAIVGC010000288.1, from coordinate 8,302 downwards.
GTTGTTTTGAGCTGCAAAATCACAATGGCCGCCTTCGGTTGCGATGGCATGATGCTGATGGCCGTCCCAATAAAGTAGTGCTTCACCTAAGCCGGTGCCTGCGGCGATGACGGCGCAATTGCCAGTTTGAACATCTGCATTAGGATTTAGTTCTAGCAGTTCATGTTCAGGTAAATGTAGCATACCTAAAGCCATGGCTTCTAAGTCATTAAGTAATTTTACTTTAGCGAGGCCTCGTTTTAGTTTTAAGTCATCAGCATCTAACAGCCAAGGTAAATTGGTGGTTTGGCAGCGTTGATTAACTACAGGACCGGCTACACCGAAGCAAGCGGATTTGATGGGGAATTCACTGGGTAAAAAATCTGTCAGAATATGGTCAAATTCGGCAAACTGTTGGCTAGGATATGACTGTTCTTTTACACAGCTTAATAGGCCATTAGTCTCTCGACTTAAAAGGGATAGTACGGTTTTTGTTCCACCTATGTCGCCTGCAAGTATCATGTTGAATTCCTTTAGTTGTTATCGAGTAAATAGATGAGGGCATCCAATATGGCATTGGCCACTTTATGTGGAGGTAAACCATAAAAATATTGCCAAGCTAATGCTGTTACAGTTTCATAATGATCAGCTTGCTCTGGATGCTCATTTAACCAGTTAATTCTTACCGCATGACCAATAATAATATCGGTTAATAAGTTATCATCAATTTGTAAAGCATCATTGGCTCTAAAAATAGAGGTCATAGCTTTTAAAGCTTCTACCGTTAATTGGCGATAAACAGGTGCTTGTATTTTATTCAGTACGTGATTGACTTGTATCTTAAAGCTTTGTTCACCTTCGGTCATCTGTGACAGGATAGTTTCACTGTCTAAACGATATTTGCTGTTAAGTTTTTCGCCCATCATTAAGCCTTTACAATGATGCAGAATATCCCAGATGCCAGTATAAAAGGCGCTGTTTTCTCTGCCTACGCTACCTTGCTGTTCTCGCCATTCATACCAATCAATGGCTTCGCCTTGGTCTTTAGGGTCCATGGCTTGCGAGAAAATAGCTAGATTAATTTTATGATGGCTGCCTTCAAAATGCAGAGTTTCTGCTGATTCGAGTTGATCTTCGGTATTGCTAATGTCCTCCAGCATTTCTTTGAGCTTGTTGGATAATTGATAAGGTGGCAGCGCAATCATTTCATTAAAGGCTTCATCTAATGAGCCGCAGCCAGAGGCTCGTTTTTGTCTAACAATAATCAATTGCAAAATATGGCCGACGCGCAGGGTATGCATATCGGCAAATAGTTCTGGGTTAGATTTTATTAACATACCTAAATAAACCACGAGTTCTTGAATAATAATGCGTTCACTAGCATCACTATTATAAGTATTGATGATGTGTAAGATTTCTGAAGAGTCTGCGGGGCGCGTTAAGGTAGCTTTGCCGCTGTATGCTCGGCCCAAAGTAAGTGCGTGCTGACGAACCAATATTTCGGTCGCCGCTTGCTCTAAATTAATATCATATTTGCCAAGTAAGCTGGCGCAACGCCTAACGATGCTCCAAACGTGTTGATCTCCGGCTCGCACGTAGACTTCCTCGAGTAACTCACCCACGCTAGCGGCCTTGCTATCAGCGCTCAATGTCGTATTGAAGGCTAAACCATGCCGTAAGCTAAGTAAGCTGAGTACTTCAAATTGAGCATAAAGATTACCTTGAGTCTTTAATAGCTCGATTAATACTTCATCACTAGCCAGATCCCATTCATTTAATAATAAAGTGTTTAATGGGATTGAGGGTTCGGTATTGCTGAGTAAGGTCTGTAAAAAAGGTCGTTCATCATCTTCCCATGAAGTTTCCGAGAATTGAAAGTCATGTAAGTTTTTGATTTTTTCATGACTAGACGTTTCGGTAAAGTTGAGTAGTGTGCCTAGTTCAATGGCAAAGCCTTGAGAGATACCTAGTTGTAGTTCCTTGATAAAATTAATTAATATGTCGCAATGATGGCTATCTAACATGTTTTGTTTGATAGAAATAGCCAGTACTGGATTGCCTGCTCTATCCCAATGGTGATAGATATAAGACATTTCTAAGCGTAAGCGCTGAATCAGTAAATGGTTGTCCATAGCCAAATAAAAGCCTTTTTGATTTAGGCATTGTGGCAAGAACAGCAGAGGTTCCCCTGCTAAATTATACATTTTTGAAGTTGCTAGGGTACGCAGCTGTCTCAGAGGTCTGCCAGTAATGCCAATACGATCGTTTCGCCCTACATGGGTATAAGCTTCTGCTAACTCGCTAGCATCTCTAATTTGAATAGGAGCAATTTCGGCGCGTGTTTGAGCGTTTATGCCGTATGTTTTTAAACTATTTTGGACTATTTCATCTTGAGCCAGTAATTGAATTTGTAGCTTTACGTCCATAGTTTTTTTAACGACTTTATGGCGCCCTAAGGGATCTATATCATCACAGTCTAGTAAGCCATCTTGAATCAGACAGCCTAATATAAAAAGGCTTTGTGCCCAGACTAAAGGAATGTTTTCATTGGGTAAGCGTTCTTGGCTATGGGGCTGAGCTTTTTCTGAAGCGATTAAGTCGATAGGCACTGTATAGAGTTCGGGTAATAAAAACTGCTCATTTTGCTCTACTAATAGACTTTCAAGTTTATGGCGATAATTTAAAGCGGCCTCGTTGTTGTCGGTAAATAGGTTATTTAATAGTAAGTAGGTAAAAAATAGCGGCCATTCACATTCAATATCCATAAACTGTTTAAGCTCATGGGCATCATAATGTAAGCGTTGATGATCTTCTATAGCCGTTTGATGACCATCTAACAGAAAACGTTTACAGCCGTAACGGCCTTCCAGTTTTTCACAAATCAATGCTTCTGTTTTTTTTCTGAGAGCCTTATTATCAACGGCAAATGCAGGGAATCCAGTAATGCTAAGTACAGCAGAATCGACGGCTTTAGAAATCGATTCTCTAGGCAAGAGCGCTTCTAAAGTAATCCGAGTTCTGGCAATATCGTCACTGATGACATGAACAACAGATGCTTGTCCTCCGTCTTTACCAAATAAATTAAAGCCAGATAGGGCTTCTAATGCTGCTTTCGCCATGCCAATTGAGCTGGCATTTAATTCGGCGATACCTTGGTTTGTTTTGTGACCACGTTCCCAGATACCATAATCGGGTGTGCGGTAAGTGCGACTAATATAGTGCACCAAGTTTTGCACAAAATTGACTTCATCAATAGTAAAGACGATGCGTAAACCAGAGGCGGTCATTTGCGCTAGCATTAACAGAAATAAAGACGTGGCATCGAGCTGTAAATGCCCCCATTCGTTATCGCCGACTACACAGGCTCCTGATTTAGTATCGTATTTGGCGTGTAGGGCATCCAAGGGATTTTGAGATTGTTTGAATTTTTCTACTTTAGGTGCTTGCCGCATCATGGCGGTTAATAAACCACGCATTAGTTTTACTACACTTTGCTCGAGCACATAAGTGCGTCCTAGATTCTCGTCGGTACGCCTATAGGCCAGCGCTAAACCCCATGCCGCGAGTATACTGTAGACATTATCCCTAACCCAAGCGTCGGTGTAGTTGCCATGCACGGTCACGGCTGTACTAGCAGGCAATAAACCTGTGACCCAATCTTGCCGCTTAATAATGAGGTCTTGAACTTGTTGGAAATAAGCGTCCAATTTTTCGTTAGTTTGGTTCATAGTTAGGGTGTGCTTTTTTCAATGAATGAGTATAAGTATAAGATATAGCAAGCATATGGTGTGCCAATTATCTATGAATTGCGGTTATGGGCTTTATTGCTGGGTCTGGCTTAAATTTACTTGGAACAGTCCTAATAATATAACCAAGTTAGTTTTACGGGTGAATTCAAGAGGTTTTGATGCTATAAAAGTGGGCGTTATTTTTCTGTTAAGCGCGCATCAGAAGCGTGATTGCCTCTTCAATTGATTGCAGGGTGCTTATGAAGTCAGCTGATTAGTCCTTAATAAGAAAATATTATAAGGGAGCTTGAATTTAAAGCGAGATGAATAAAAGCTGTGATTATGGGGGGTAAGGATGAAAACGTATCGGGCGACTAAAAGTCGCCCAGATAGCTTTGCTATTTAAAAATCTATACAGTCTGCCGGTTAAAAATGGGTGGCTGAAAGATGATGTGAATAGCTAGATGAGATGGATATTATTAACGTCTACCGTTTTTTCCGGTGGCGGGTTCTTCAAATTTAACTTTTAAAGGTTTTCCGCAATACAAGTTGCCGTCTAGTGCTGCAATAGCTGCTCTGGCTTCGTGACCTTCCATACCGATAAAGCCGAAGCCTCGGCATTTGCCACTGAATATGTCAGAAACAAGTTGGATAGAGCGTACTTTGCCATATTCTGAAAATAAGGTTTGCACACTTTCTTCAGTGGCGTCGCTAGGTAAGTTTCCTACAAAAAGTCGTTTCAAAAGACATGTCCTAAATTCGGGGGGGAGGGAGGAAATTGATTAGCCATTGAATTACTGGCTATGCCGCAACCTTGCCAGTTTTAGGCAAGGTTGCGTGTCAGAAAGTAACGGTTTATGCGGTCGTTACATTTGAAGCTTGTGGGCCTTTAGGGCCTGATTCGACTTCGTATTTTACAGCTTGGCCTTCAGCCAAAGTGCGGTAACCGCCGTCGCTTGCAATTGCAGAGAAATGTACGAATACATCTGCGCTACCATCGCTAGGAGAAATAAAGCCGAAACCTTTAGATTCGTTAAACCACTTAACTGTACCAGTTGCCATGTAATTGTCTCAATAAATGAATGAAAATATTTTTATTGCAAATCATATCCGGGCACAAAAGCGGGAAAAACGGATGGATTTTCTAAATAAAGTGCTGATTAATTGCAAAACTTATTAGAGTAACGCTAAGTTAAAAACTAAGAGCTACTTACTAACGCACTTATTATAGGGGTTAAAGCTTAGTATAGCCATCTAAACTTTGACAGCAGGAACGGATTGATTATTTATTTCCAAATACTAATGATATTGGTGTAGTCATCAGACCAAGGTTTCATGTCAAAGTATAATGGCATTTTTTGCCAGTTGCCAAGACGACTAACCGCTAATGGAGTAAGGTTTTCTGGCTTTCTAGCTATCACCACCCAATCGGTCGCCACGATTAATGATGTTGCTTGTAGCGGTTTAAATTCTTGTATGAGTGCCGCTAAATGTAAATGCTCAGCATGAATAGACAATACTTTTTTCAGTAATAAATGACGATTGGTGATATGAAAAGCGAGCATGCCATCGGGTTTTAATTTTTCGAAATATAGTTTTAGGGCTTCTTCTGTTAATAAGTGAGTCGGTACAGAATCAGAGCTAAAAGCATCCATGATTAATAAATCGAAATGTTGGTTAGGTTCTTTTTCCAATGACAAACGTGCATCACCTATACGCATAGTACTGTGCTGGCTACAGCGTTGTAAATAATGAAAATAATCAGGGTTGCTAGCGATATCGACGACTAAAGGATCAATTTCATACAGTGTCCAGTTTTGTTGTTCTTTGGCATAGCAGGTTAAAGCCCCCGCACCTAAGCCAACAATGCCTATATTCCAGTGCTGATCAACAGTATCAAAAGTTTTAAATAATTGTCCCATAGGGCCGGGGCGACTGTAATAGGTGTAGGGGATAGTGGCGACATCCTCTGCTAGGCGTTCTGCACCATGTTTAGTAGTACCATGAAAAAGCTCGTGATAAGTCTCGGGTTGCTGTTGTTCGTTTATAAGCACGCTTTCACGTACCGCTAACACACCAAAAAATGTGCGTTCTTGATAAAGGGTATGCGACGATAAGCCATGCAGTCCTAAGGCAAGAAAAATAATCGCCCCTGTTAAAAAAGCGAAGGCTACTGGTTGGGCTCTTAGTAAATAAGATAATAAAGTTAAGGCAATTAAACTGATGACGATGACGTCAAAATATTGCAATAAATCAGCGCAGTTTGCATAAATAATGATGCCGGTCATTATTAGTAACAAAGGCGCTATTATTTGTAGCAGCAAGCTTTTGTTGAGTGTTAACACAACACCTGGGCGCAACAAAAGCGCCGCAACGATCATCAATGGGTATTCATAAATACCATTGAAGATAAAGGGCGCGACAAAAGTATTAAACATACCGCCCAACATGCCAGCAAAAGACATGATTAAATAAAAATATGTTAAATGCTGAGTAGAGGGTCTGTTTTTGGCTAACTCGCCATGACAGACCATTACAGCAAAGAAAAAAGCCAGTAAATGCAAAATCAGATAAGCCCAATAAGGTAAGTCAGCCGGATTAATGAAGGCATAGGCGATAAAGGGAATTAAAACTAGGGGTTGTAGTTTAACCATCAGCGGATGAATCGCATCGCTCCACTTAGAAAACACTATAACAAAAGACAGCAAATACAAGGTTAAGGGAATAATCCACAATAACGGCACCGAGGCAATATCAGTGCTAATAAAATTGGTTAAACCCAGAAGTAAACTCGAGGGTACAAAAGCTAAGGCCATCCAGTGTAATTTTCGACGCAGACTTAGCGAGCTTGTTTCTGGGATATTATTTTCGATAATGGCTAAACTATGTCGACTTTTCCAAAGCACCATTGCACAAACAGCTATCAAGGCACAGAGTATAAAGTAGCCAAAACTCCAGCTGGTTTTTTGCTGAGCTAAGCCTATGGCTGGTTCCAGTAGAAAAGGATAACTAAGTAAAGCCAACAGACTGCCGGCATTACTAGCTGCATAAAGATAATAAGGGTCATGGCTGGTATGGTGGCCGATATTAGCAAACCATTTTTGAATCAGTGGAGAGGTGGTAGAAATAACAAAAAAGGGCAGGCCGATGGCTAAGAATAAAGTCCAACATAACCAAAAGGTAGGATTACTATCGGTCGGAGGTGCTATATTTTCAGGTAAGGCAACTGGTAACGCCAATAAACTAATAATTATGATGGCTGCATGAATCTGAATTTGGCGACGTTGATCGAAGCGAGTGGACAAGAAATGCGCATAAAGATACCCCAGAAACAACAAGCTTTGGTAAAACACCATGCAGGTGTTCCATACCGCCGGTGAACCACCTAATAAAGGTAATAGTAACTTGCCAAATAAGGGTTGCAGAACAAACATCAGTGACGCACTGACAAATAATGTGCCTGCAAATAAGATAATTAGAGATAAGCGGCGGTCGGAATTGATTGCGGAAGGCTGGTTCATTATTTTTATTATAGCCCTTTAGGCAAGTTAGTTTAAGGCGCTAATAATAAAGCATTTAATCAATTATTGGGCGCTAGTCTGTAAGATTTATAGCGAAAATATTACTGCCGCAAACATATGGCGACAAGTAATAAGAGTATTTATCGTTAGAAACGATACTTCATCTATTTGTAAAACAGATATAATCATCTAATAATATCATTATATTAACAGAGGCGATTGAGTTAGCCTTAACCAAAAAAGTGTAGCAGGGCTTGTCTCTGCGTCACTGAATGACCATATATTTATTAATTTAAGTAATTACAAGGGAAAACGATGTTTAAAATTTTGACTTACAACAATATCTCACGGGCAGGATTAGATAGGTTTTCTGATGATCAGTATCAAGTTGGCGCGCAAATCGACAACCCTGATGCCGTTATGTTACGTTCTTTTAACTTACATGAACAAGCCATTCCTGCCTCTTTGAAAGCTGTGGGTCGTGCCGGTGCAGGAGTTAACAATATCCCCGTGGCTGAATACACTCAACGAGGTATTCCTGTGTTCAATGCTCCAGGTGCTAATTCAAATGCAGTGGCGGAATTAGTCATTGTCGGTATGCTGTTAGCTGCCAGAAATATAGTACCTGCATTAAATTTTGTCAGAGATCTTAAAGGTAGCGACGATAGCCTCAATGAACAAATTGAGAATGAAAAGAAACATTTCGCCGGTTTTGAACTTTCTGGTAAGACTTTAGGTGTTTTGGGTTTAGGCGCTATCGGCGTTAAAGTGGCTAATTCTTCTGCTGCTTTAGGCATGAATATTATCGGTTTTGATCCTTTCATGTCGCTAGAAAATGCTTGGAAATTAATCTCATCAGCAGAACAAGCCATTAGCATTGATGATCTGACCTCACGCTCAGATTTGATCAGTCTTCATATTCCGCTGAATGATAAAACCAAGAACTTGATTAGTGAAGAACACATTAAACGCATTAAGAAAGGCGCTATCTTACTTAACTTCTCTCGTGCAGGTGTTGTTGATGAAGCTGCCGTATTAGCTGCCTTAGACAGTGGCGCGTTATTAGCTTATGTT
>CAIVGC010000287.1 GCA_903905335.1 uncultured Methylococcaceae bacterium | reverse complement strand
TTACCTTCTGCTATATAAGCCAACGCCCATTGTTCTATTCGTTCTGATAACATGACTTTAATCTCCAGTAAATCATCAACTTGTGGCAATATGATATTGTAATTATTGTTTCTCATCAAGGCCGCACGTATCCATAAGGCAAACATGCGCCGTAAATCGCGTCTATCGTCTAACCAAACCATTAACAGACTGACCAAATCTTGCACGGTTTCTAGGCCGTCAGATTGTTCAAATCTAAAAACTGCGGCGACTAGATTGTTGAGTGAGGCCAGTTCGGTGTCACTATAGGCATTCTCGTCGATTAATAAATAGCTAAGTCTAGGCTTAAATTGCTCAACCAAGCCAGGTACTGCAGGAATTAAATCAGCGATATCGGTAGCGGAAGTCCAGCGTTGGCTGCCATTATAAAGCACGATGGGTAAAATAGGCGGTAAGCGACCATCAGCCAAGACATCGCCGCGCTTGATTAAATCTTGGTAAAGCAAGCCAATATATACCATCATGCGCAAGGCCATATATTTATCAACAGTACTTTGAAATTCGATCAGCAAATACAGATAAAGCCACTCGCCACCGACTTTAACTCGCCAGACGATATCATCTTCACGTTGCTGGAAATCATCAGAAATATAAGAGCCAGGTACCTTTTCAAGGGTTGCATAATCTAAGCTATGTAGCCAGTCATCCGGTATAAAGCCCATGATGAGATCACGAACTAATTCTGGATTAGAAAATAGGAATTTGTAACTGCTATCGTGGGTTTTGCTCATGGGCAGATTATAAGCCTTGGATATTAAAAAGCAACGCAGAATGAGTGGTATGTAGGGTATATTAAGGGACTAATCGTCTCATGATTTTTCGCTACATCCCAGCCGACATTACTTTGTTATACACACTTAAATAAACCGTCATGCCGGCCGGGAAGCCGGTATCCAGTGCCATGGATGGCAATGCTACCATTTCCACTATTTGTTGATTTATTGGACGCACTGTAGTGTGAATGAGCACATCCCTGTGCTCTGGATCCCGACATTCCCTGCCGGGATGACAACTTAAGACACCTTACTTAAAGTCTGTTAGCGTATAATGTGTTAGGTAGAAGTTTCCTATTAGTAGAATTATCATTTAGAAGTTGTTTCTATGTCTCATCAAACTGTAAACAAAGAAATAAAATTATCGGAAAGATTAAACTTAAGCTTTCCGTATGATTGGAGTAACCCAAATCCAGATCATGATGTATTTATCTTAAATGTTCTAGATCGTTGCTACCTAGAAGACATTGTCAAGTGCATTAATTTTTTTGGTTTGGATCGTGTCAAAGCCAATTACGTAAATGTAACCAATGAAGTATCACGCAAAATTGCTGGCAGACAACTTAATAATATAGAGAAAGCCATCAATGAGATTATACAAAGAAACGCTTCCTGAGCAAACATTAGCGATTTTTGAAGAACTTTTTCAAAACCCACTGATGGCCGCTACACAAGGTACGCTTTTGGGTGGAACCGCTTTATCTTTGCAAATTAACCATCGCTTAAGTGAAGATTTGGATTTTACCTATTTTACTGACAAACTGCCTTATGAAGAGATTAATAAGTTAATCTCTGCTTTAAAGGCAAAGGGCATTTTAGTTGCAAATACGCTTGATGCTAGCAAAATAAGTCAAGCAAAAATCAATGGATATGATCTTGAAGAATACATTCGAGAATACACATTAAATGGGGTAAGAATTAGCTTTTTTGTGATGAACAAAGGCGGCGACTTAAGAAGAGACTATTTTAAAAATGTGCCGACTTTGCACATTAACGGTGCTTTCAAAATTCTCAATGTGAATAGCTTGTTTGAAAGTAAATCAGTTGTCTTGATGGATCGAGTTAAATCTAGGGATATCTTTGATTTAATGGTTCTTATAATGAATCATGGCTATCAAGTGAAAGATATAATTAATGCTATTCAAAGAATAGATAAAAAAGAAGATCAGCAAGCAAGGGTTGCACTTAATGTTTTGACAGGTCTTATTCCTTTAGATAAGGACGATTTAGGCTTCAAATCAATTGGTATGCAGTTAGAAATGAATGTCATTTATGATTTTTTCATTAACAAAGTCGATGATTACGAATGCAAAATTGCAATTTCGCAGTTGTTTGAGTTATCCGATAAACACGAACGACCCTAGGGTGTATAAATGTAGGGTAGATTCGCGTTAACTACTATAAATACAGTTACATAAACTGACCCTCATCTAGGTTTTTCCTCGACTTATTGGACGAACTTTAGTCTGAATGAGCACATCCATGTGCACTGCATCCCGGTTCAAATTTGTCTGGAACAGACAGACATTTACCCAAAGGGCGTCAGGCAGGATAGCCTGACGTGACTCCCTGCCGGGATGACGGTTTGGGTGTTTTTTGGTGTTTATAGCGCTTGCGTTGATGGTTTTTTTATTTACTAATGATGATGCAGATGGTTCTTTGTTAATTGTAGTCAGTAAGTCGTTATTCTGGAATAAACATAGGGCGCAATACGCAAAAACTCGTCATTCCGGCATGGACTGCCGGAATCTAGTTGCCATGGATGGCATTGTTACCACTCTTATTTTTGTTGTTTTATTGGGCGCACTGTAGTGTGGATAAGCACATCCCTGTGCTCTGGATCCCGGCATTCCCTGCCGGGATGACGGTTTGAGGGTTCCTCGTTCCCGCGCGCTGCGTGGGAATGCCGTGAACGAC
>CAIVGC010000286.1 GCA_903905335.1 uncultured Methylococcaceae bacterium | reverse complement strand
GATAAAAACACATGACCATGTCTAGGAAAAGGCATGTCGCAGTCATTTAAGATCAACCCTATAAAATAGGAAGTGACGGTTTTTTCATTATTGCTGAGGTCATCTCTAAAGTTTGAGAAAAAACCATCGCTAGTGATCGTTAAAGGGGCGTGTATGGTTTTTATTTCTGAGCTAAGTTCTTCTCGGTAACTAACGCCAATAATTTCTTGGCGATCATTTTCTAGTAGTTGTAAGGCTTTGCCGTGAATTTTTGTGACAGATTCATTGGCTAAGGCAGAGGCTCTGATTTGCTGTAAAAACTCACCATTATGTAAGCCCATGCCCGTATAGTGGTTGGGGTAAGGAATAGTGGTTTTTTGATCGCCATGTATGAGTGCATAGCCATCAACGGCTTGCGCGTCAAAGCCTTTTAGTAAATCTAGTAAGCCCATTTGCTCTAGTGATAAAACCGCACCGGGCTGTAATAATTCACCGACAATACGTTTTTTTTCTTTAAAGCATTGATCAATTAACGCGATTTTAATGCCTTTTGGCGCGAGATAGGCTGCGATAGTCGCACCAGCCATGCCTGCGCCGATAATGCAAATATCGAATTTTGATTTTATATTAGGCAAGCTTTGATTCCCACTTATTACCAAGTTGATACTTTATCATCAGTTTATATATTTCTTGTAGTATCTACTTAAAGCCCAAATAGGAAAAATATTTCTATAATTAGCGTAAGTTATCATACAGTTATAATTAAAAACACCGGAAATGTTTTCCTGTGTCCAGTCGCCAATGTTCGTTTGTCTATTTAATAGTAGATTTACACCGGACTCAATCAGCTTTTTGTCTTCAAAATCAGCAGCCATTAGGGCTAATAACGCCCAGCTCGTATTGACTACTTGAGAAGTTTGGGACTCAGTATAAACCATTTTGGAGCAAGATTCGAAAGTCTCGCCCCAACCACCATCAATTTTTTGTTTAGTGACTAGAAAAGCACAGGCTTTATTGATGCTGTTTGTGATTAATAACTCGTCATAATAATTCTTGTTTTTGGCCTTGCTGAGTGCTTCTATGGCAAACCAACTGGCATAAGTAAAGCATACTGCCCAGCCACCATACCAAGAACCATCTGGCTTTTGCTGGTTTAAAATAAAATGTAAGCCTGTGCTGATAGCCTTACTTATTTCAGCGCTTTTAACGGTCGGGTAGGTCTCTTGGAATTCAATTAAAGAAATGATGCAGGCCGCGGTGCATTCGGTCCAAGAATAATCAATCATGATGTCAGCAAAGACTTCAGATGGATTGAGTTTCTCCAGCCATTTTGGGGCACGTGTTAATTCATAAGTGGCCCAGCCGCCATCGGGATTTTGATAAGAAAGCAAGGACTCAATGGCTAGCTTTAATCGAGACTCTGATATGGCTTGATCTACTAGTCCAGAGTAGTGTACGGCTAAGGTGGCACTGAGGCCTTCTGCGGTGCAATCAGCTACTGGCCATCCATTTTCAGCGGTTGAAAAGGGCCAGCTACCAATCATGGGGTGACGAAAAAACTCGGCATGAGTCGCATGTTCTGTCTTGATTTGTGAGAGGTCAATAAACTGATAGCTTTTTGCAAGCGTCTCAGGAAATAGTTTGCCCAAATCGCTTTCAAGCATGGCGCGACTTGCAAAAGCGGTGTCCCACAGTTGAGAGCCGTTATAGCCATTCATTTTCATGCCGTCTTCGGCGACCCATAAATAATCATACCAACGTGCTACATGTTTTTTAAATTGTGTAGAGTCTTTGCCGTAGGCATGCCAAATACAAATAGAATTGATGGCTTTATTGACTGGGCCTATGTTGATGTAATCGGTTTGCGCATCTTCGGCATTAAGATATTTTAAGATATAGTTCGTGGCTTTATTTCTTAACCAACTATTTGTAAAGCTCTCGTAATGATTAGTGAAAAAATTCATCCACTTTAATACGGGCGAGGGTGTGGTATAGCAGTCTTTTTCGCAAACGGTATTGCGATGTTTAGACCACGCTATGGAAGCGAAAGCCTCGTTATAGAGTTCTTCCCTTAACGATAAGATTAATTCATTCTCGGGGGCTTTAATTCTATGTGCATAACAATAAGCCATGGGTAAATAAACCATACGACTGTGACACCAGTAACGTGATGGATGTATCGGTAGCCATTTCGGAAATAACCACATTTCAGGAAATAAGCTGTTAAAACCTTGCCAGTCATAGCAGTTTAGAATCGCTAGATAAAACTTACCCCAAGAAGGGATGCCTGTAGCGCCGCCATTGTCTTTGATCCATGCTCTGGCTTTGGTTATACGCTCATCATCTTGATTAACGCCCAATAAACGCAAGGACACATATTGCATGACGGTGCCGAACATAGTCGACTCGCCTTCAATGTGCATGCCCCAGCCTGCATCTGGGTTTTGATGATTGAATAGATATAGTTTCATCATTTCACAATGCGCCTTAGGAAAGGGCGTGTCGGAAATATAAGACGCTATGAGTAAACCGGGTAATAAAAATAATGGGCCGCCGTAATCACCCGGCCAATGGCCGTCATCACTTTGCAGGCAGGCATAATAATTCATGGCTTTTATCAGCGCATCAGTGATGTTTTGGTCGTCTTGATGCTCTGCTTGCGGGATAGTTCCAGTAAAGGCTTTGAATTTCTCCTTAACGGCAGCATGTCTGTAAACTTGATCGCCAGAATTTGGGTTATGAGCCTTATTAAATTGAAAGTCTAATGCAAGCTGCGCTATTTCTTCATCAGAGATTGTATTGGCATTTTTTAGGTGTTCGTCTAGGTGATTTGAATCGGCTTTAAATGACCAAATGTGCCGACCTTTGTCGGTGAATAATTGCCAGTTATTCCAAGAAGCTTTTATAGGGAGCATAGAGTGTTGTCGTTAATTGGGTGGCTGTTACGGTTCGTCGGTATCGTTCTAATGCAGAGCTCTCAATGTTATACACAAATGTTTCAAAGTACGTCATTCCGGCAGGGAGAGCGGAGCGAGGGTTGGCCGGCCGGATCTAGGCTACATGCATGTATAAAGATTACCATCCATGGTAATGGGTGCCAGCTTCACGGCCGCTATGATAGTTTATTTAAGTGTGTGTATAACAGAAAACGCAGAGCTCAGTTCGTGGGGTCGATGAATTATCTGACTCGACTTTAATTGATAGTTCAGCTAAATAACGCGATACGCACCATCGCTAGAAAACCTTGCAGTTTTTTTAACAAACTAGGGGGCTTACGTAGGTGTTCATGTCCGGGTAATAACTGTCCTTTAGCTAGCTTACCTATTTTTGTTTTTACCGCAGGATCAAGTTTACCATCGGCGGCCAACTCAAAAAATAATGCTTTTACATTGCCAAGGTCAAAAAAGTCCCGCTGCCATTCCCATTTGTAATCACCACCATAGCGAAACCAAGAGCCACCGATGCCGGCAACTTCATAATGACTACCGTCTTCTCGTAATGCTGGCGATATTTGTGTCCATAGGCCAATCACTTCGCCTTGTTTTTCGTCTATTAATATGCGGTGATAAGGATAACGCCAAGCTTCAAAGCCTTCCATTTGCACACCTAAGGCCCATTCCTCTATCTCTTTACGGTTACGAGCAACAAACTCTTCATTAGGACCAATATTCCAACGATATTCTGCATTATCGGTATACATAGCGCCTAAATATTTAGGCCAATTGCTTTCTTTTTCGGCATCGCGATTCGCTTGTAACCAGCGTTCGACCATTTCTTCTAATTCTGCTCTGGGATATGTGGCCATAGATTATCTCTGTTTAGGTCAGTTCGATTTTAAGTGCTTTGCTAGGACAATATTTTTCAGCTTGCTGGGCTTTAGTTAGCAAATCTAGCGATGGATGTTCTTGTAATAGACTGACATCCCCCGCTTCATTTACGTGAAATAGTTCAGGAGCCTCAGTCATACAGGTTGCATGGCCTTGGCATAGCCCTCTGTCTAGGTGTATTTGAAAGCTAGGCGCTAATGATGAGCTAGTCTGTGCATTATTTTGCGCTATTTCTGTGGTAGCGTCTTTAATATCGGTACGTTTGATATACCGAACTTTGCAAGGTGACAAGGGTTGTACGACCATTTGGGTGAAGTCATCTTGGTAGTAATCTTTCTCATCAATCAATTCAAAAGTGTAGCGCCGTAATAATATGCTAAAAATGGCTTTGAGTTGCAGCATAGCAAAGGCATTGCCGGTACATTTGTGTTTTCCTCCACCAAAAGCGATCCAGCTAAAAGGCAGTGCATCTTCTTGGCGATCTTCTAGGTAGCGATCAGGATCAAACTTTTCTGGCTCAGGGAAAATATCGGCAATCCGATGCGATACCCGTGGAGAGGCGCACACATATTTTCCGGCTTTGACG
>CAIVGC010000285.1 GCA_903905335.1 uncultured Methylococcaceae bacterium | reverse complement strand
GACCTACATGATATGAAAACCGTCTTTCCGGCAGGGATTGCCGGAATCCAGATTACATGGATGTATTAAAGTAGGTCGACATTCAAGAGTCGAATTAACATTCACCTCCCTGTGTTCTGGATACCGGCAGTCCATGCCAGTATGTCGGATTATAGAATTGGGCAGTATTACGCTGTGGCGTGATGGGGTTTGCAACCCCGCCACTCATGTTTCGAATGCTAATAAAGCAGCCAAACGTTTCGGTCGGGGTTACAAACCCCGACCGGCATCAGGAATATACTGGAGTGCAACTGCTTAAGCTGTTGCACAGCTTTAAAACAGCTTAAGCTGTTTTACTCCTACTGTAGACAGGTAGGTTGGGCTGCGTCTTTTTGCAACCCAACATAATGCCGGCAGGGTGTTGGGTTAACGATAAAGCCGTTAGCCCAAGCTGTGCGGCTGCGCTAATCCGACCTACATGATATGAAAACCGTCTTTCCGGCAGGGATTGCCGGAATCCAGATTACATGGATGTATTAAAGTAGGTCGACATTCAAGAGTCGAATTAACATTCACATCCCTGTGTTCTGGATACCGGCAGTCCATGCCGGTATGACGGATTATAGAATTGGGCAGTATTACGCGACTTCTATAACGCTGATATTACCCATATAAGGTAACAACGCCTCGGGAATATGGATATGGCCTTGCGCATCTTGATAATTTTCCATGATGGCAATTAAGGTTCTGCCAGCAGCTAAACCTGAACCATTAAGAGTATGCACTAACTCAGGCTTGCCGGTTTCGGGATTACGCCAGCGAGCTTGCAAACGTCGCGCTTGGAAGTCTTTAAAATTACTGCAAGAGGATATTTCTCTATAAGTACCCTGCCCTGGTAGCCAGACTTCAAGGTCATAAGTCTTAGCGGATGAAAAGCCTGTGTCTCCAGCACACAGCAACATTTTTCGATACGGCAGTTTTAACAGCTTTAAGATATTTTCGGCATGAGCGGTCAATTGTTCATGCACCTGTTCAGACTGATCAGGCTGTACGATTTGCACCAACTCTACTTTTTCAAACTGATGCTGGCGTATCATGCCGCGCACATCACGACCATAAGCACCGGCTTCACTACGAAAACACGGACTATGACACACAAACTTAAGCGGCAAGGCTTTGGCGTCGATAATCACATCTCTAACGATATTGGTCACTGGCACTTCGGCGGTGGGAATTAAATATAAAGCAGGATCCTCACTGGCTTTAAATAAATCCGCTTCAAACTTAGGCAATTGCCCAGTGCCGCGCAAGCTATCGGCATTGACTAAATAAGGCACATAGGTTTCACTGTAACCATGCTGCTCTATATGGGTATCTAACATCAATTGAATAATGGCTCGCTGTAAACGCGCCAAAGCACCGTTTAAGACCACGAAACGTGCGCCGGCTATTTTTGCGCCCAATTCAAAATCCATACCTAGCTTTGCGCCTAGATCAACATGGTCTTTAGCCTCAAAATCAAAACTAGGCACGTCACCCCAACGACTGAGCTCTATATTAAACTCTTCGCTTTTACCGGCGGGTACCGAGGCATCCAGCAGATTAGGTATGCCGGCCATTAAAGCATCCATGTCTATTTGTATCTCGCTCAATTGTGTTTCAGCGGCTTTTAGCTCATCACCTAAATGTTGAACTTCATCTAACAAGGGCTGTACGTCTTCGCCTTTAGCTTTGGCCAGACCTATGGTTTTTGAGCGACTGTTACGTTCATTTTGCAAGTCTTGAGTTTTAACCTGCACGTCTTTACGGCGCGCCTCTAACTCTACATAAGCCTCAGGGTTAAAGGTAAAGGAACGTCTAGCTAATTGTTCAGTAACAAAATCAAGATCAGTTCTAAATAAACGAGGGTCTAGCATGGTTGTGATTACCTTGGTTAGTCATAAAATATGTCCCAATGATACACGATGGTGGGGCTTGAGAAAACCGTAGGGGCTTAGGAGCAGGGTCTGTTAAAAATCTCAAGCTTAGTTATCCAGATACAAGTTGTCGGTACTAAGGCTATCTGCGTGTTCTAATCTAAAGACAGCCATCACTAAATTATTTAAGGAAGCCAATTGACTATCTGTGTAATTGTTTTCATCAATCAGTAAATATTGCAGCGATGGTTTAGTTGACCATTCCACGTAAATTACGTAATTTACAAAAAAATAATGAACACTCATGCCGGTCGGGGTTTGCAACCCCGACCGAAACGTTTGGATGTTTCAATAGCTTTCGAAACCTGAGTGACAGGGCTATAAACCCCGTCACGCTTCAGCCCTCTAGGTTCTTGCCATCAACGACCGTTATGCCAAGACGGAATATCACTGGGTATCAAGCGATAAGATAAACCTTTGTTGTTAAAAAGAGCTTCTAAGCAATAATCAATGCGCTGAATATGTGGCGGATCGCTAACAACCAGAACGCTGCGCCAGTGTTGTGCTGTCATTAAAGCGGCAAGATTAATAGTTTCTTGATGGGTATTAATAGCCAGACCATCAAACATCAAGGCTTCATTAGGAATGCCTTGCATAAGAAAAAACAGGGAGCGAGGATGCT
>CAIVGC010000284.1 GCA_903905335.1 uncultured Methylococcaceae bacterium | reverse complement strand
TTAAAGAGCGTGGAGCCGAAGCCCCGTTGAGTCGACCTATTATACAGAGCCGATTCAGCTTGTCAACTCCGTGTCGACTTTTATTTTTCAACCCAGAGCCAAGATTCCCTCAACCCCAAGTAGCCGGCTATTATAACAACCCCAGCCAACTTGTCAAACTTCCTTTTAATTTATTTCTAATTTAAATTTAAACGTTTCAAGATTACCTCACGCACCACTTACTTGATACGTGAGAAACCGAATCTGAACGCGAATTAAAATCCATACAGACACTGCAATTATAATCTATTTCGAATTACACTAATTCAATAAATTAACCCTATAATTTATAAAGAATATCATTTTCTTTATCTTCTTTCGGCTTGCCCTTACGATTATCTTGATCCATTCGTTCCTTGCCAAATTTAGCAATCATTTCTTCCCAACTAGAATATCCTTCATAACCTTTATAACCTGCTTGCTTTCGCTGTTGATATATTTCCTTCCCTAATACAATAATTTCATTAGGTTTTTTACCATCAACTATAGAAAGAAATTCCTTGTCATCTTTTTTTGCGTCTCTTATAGTCCAAAAAGAAACCTCAAACTCAATTCGTGCGTCTGTGGACAAGCGATTTTTTATTGCTTTTACTGATCTATAGGCTGTTTTTGTATTATGTCCATTAATCTCCTCTCCTTTGCCGCAAGCCAACAATGTAGCACAACCTAAAACAAGTAAGAATGTAGGTATTTTTTTCATAAAGATAACCTCGAAGCTGTATGTAGATTCATGTTATGGTATTTATAACGTTAGATCATTAAACAAAGTAAAATGATCGGATATTATAACCTTGAGCTATGCTTATATGCTGGAATTTATTCAATTATTACATCAGCGATACCGAATAATTTTAAATCAATCGAACAATGATGTTTATAAAGTTAAATTTCAGCAACGAATTGAACAGTTATTTTTAGCTGAGTCCTTTTTACGAAAAGGCCAATTTATCAATACCTCGCCCACGCGATTAATTAATATTGTTCTATTAGGTCCTACACAAGCAGGTAAAAGCACTATAGCTAATGTACTTTTAAATACCAATTCAGCCATAGTTAGTCCATTAGCAAGCTATACCGTTCAGCCCCACGGCTTTTGTTATGGTTTAAATCTTGACTCATGCATGGAGTTACAACAGTATTTTGGTCGTTTTCAACAATTACACCCATCACAGGTTACAAGAGATCGTTTTGACTGCTACTCACTCAGCGAAATTACTTCAAATACACCACTATTACCAAACTGCATACTATGGGATACACCTGACTTTGACTCTATAGATTCAGCAACTTATCGAGAAGGTGTTTTTAGAACCGCCGCTTTGGCTGATATTATTGTTATAGTTGTCAGTAAGGAAAAATACGCAGACCAATCCGTTTGGGATATGGTAACCATGCTTGAACCATTGCATCAACCGACAATTATTTGTTTCAATAAGTTAAATGGAGACACAGAAGAACTATTAATTAATTCATTAAAAGAAAAATGGCTAATTGCCAGAACAGATGATTTCCCCAACATAGTTCCTTTAACTTATCAAAAACAAACAGGACTACCTATCTGGCCAGTTTCACAACATACCCTACTTAAAAAATTAGTCAAAAAAACTAATCACAAGATGCACGCTCAATTCGAACAAGATCTTATCAAAAAATATTGGCAAGAATGGATAGAGCCTATTAATGCAGAACACAAAGCATTAAGTACCTGGAAACAACTCGTCAACGTATGCATTTGTGATGCCATAGAAAATTATCAACATGATTATTTAAACCATCCTAATCATTATGATACCTTTCAAAAAGCTTTAGCAGAACTACTTAATTTGTTAGAAATACCCGGTTTTTCCAGAATACTAACTAGCGTACGTAAAACAATTGCTTGGCCAGCAAAGCAAATAATGAAATTAGGACACAAGAAACAACTGATCACAGATAATAGCCAAGAATTAGTCTTATTAAACCAGCTTGCCGAACATATTTTAATTAATCTCGCAGATAAATTACTTGATCATGCCGAACTACCTCATCAAAAACAGTGGTGGAAGGAATTCAGCCGCCTGTTACGTAGCCAAAGGCAAAATATTCTTACTGACTTTAGTTATGCTGCAACTACTTACCATGCCTCATTTAAACAGGATGTCGAAACTACGGCGCATCACTTGTACCATAAACTACAAGAACAACCTTTTCTATTAAATAGTTTACGTGCAACTCGAGTTACAGCTGATGCAGCAGCTATCGCGCTGACTTTACAAATGGGCGGTATAGGCTTGCATGATTTTATTTTTGCCCCTGCAATACTCGCTATTAATACTCTTTTAGCAGAAAGTGCTTTAGGCAGCTATTTACAGAAAAGTGAACAGACCTTAAAAACTCTCCAATACAATACAGTAAAACAGAATCTTTTTATCAACTGCATTAGTTTAAAACTTTTAGCGCTACCTGAGCTATTATCATCAACAAATCATTTCAATATTTCTTCTGCTCAATTACTAGCTGCAGCAAATACTCTTACTGAAAAACGACATGGCCTACGATTACTCTAATTTAATTAATCAAACTCAGCATTGGGCTGAACAAGCTCAAATAACAGGCTGGATTAATGATGATATTGCTAAACAAATACATCAGTATGACACTCGCAGCTCACAAACTTTATTTTCAACAGATGACCTCGGTGGCTCAAGACCCCTCATTGTTGCTTTTATGGGTGGCACAGGCGTAGGTAAAAGCTCTTTACTCAATCGACTCGCAGGTAAAGCCATTGCTAAAGCGGGCGTAGTCCGCCCTACATCTAGAGAAGTTACTTTATTCCATCATCATGGAATCACTATTCAAAACCTACCGAATGCACTACCACTGAATGCAACTAATCTTTGCCAACATCACGATGATTTAAAAAAGAATATTATATGGATTGATATGCCCGACTTTGATAGCATCGAGTCTAGCAACAAAAAATTAGTATTGAAGTGGTTACCTCATATTGATGTACTTATTTATGTAGTCAGTCCTGAACGTTACAAAGATCAAAAAGCCTGGCAATTATTGCTTTCAGAAGGCGTTCAGCATGCTTGGTTATTTGTTTTTAATCAATGGGACAAAGGTCAGCAGGAGCAATACATTGATTTTAAGCAGCAACTTCACAAAGCTGGCTTTGAAAAGCCTATCATTTTCAAAACAGTCTGCGCTAATCAACCACAACCCGATGAGTTTTCAGCACTAGAAACTAACATAACGGCTCTTTCAACTACGCATATCATTAAGCAATTAGAACAACATGGCACACAAGTCCGTAAACTTGATTTAGGACAACAACTAATCGCTATTAAAAACTCATTAGGTTCTAGTCAGACCTTGCAAAAAACAAGTGATCTTTGGCGTAATCAATGGCAACTTAGCACTAAAGTACTCCGAGAGGGTCTAGCTTGGCCCATGCAAAACCTTGCAATTTATTCTGCCGAACATGCCACCGATATTCTTTTACCACACACCGATGCTTATTCTACCCTTTGGGATAACTGGGCAAAAAGTCGTTTTGACGATGCTATTAATGAATTTATTATTACCATCGACTCATTAGAAATACCTGCCACTCCTTTTAAAAGAAATATTCAATCAATAAGGCAAGATGCGCCTAACATCATAAAGGAACAAGCCGCATTAGCGACTCGATTCGCATTAATAAACCCTGGCAATTTAGTGCATCGCACCTTTCTAAAAGGCATACGGATATGTGAACTCATACTGCCACTCATTGCTATGACTTGGGTTGGTTACAAAGTATTTATGGGTTACTACACTAACAACTTGTTAGACAATCACTATTTAGGCATTGATTTCGCAATACATAGCGGCTTATTAATTTCATTAACGTGGCTCATACCTTTTTTTATTCTCAAGAAAGCACAACCTTCTCTTAAATCAAGCGCACTAAAAGGTCTTCAGAAGGGCTTACAAAACGCATTTCACATAATAGACAGAGATGTTTCTTTACGCATTTCAACAACCATCGAACAACATAAAGCCCTGCTAAATGACCTTTCTATACTTATTAACCATTGCAACCCTACTACCTCCGACCAGGAGCTATCAGTAACGCCTGACAGTCCTTTAGCCCGTATGCTGATGAAATAAGAATTTTTTAAACTCCCATTTAGTTTTACTGCCTATTAGGTACTTTAAAAAAAATAGCTCAATATTGCATAATTTGGTTTGCTGATCGAAGACTTAGGGATACCATTACCTCTGCGTGTTTGGGAATACATAAAAATAACTATCCCTGCCAATCACTCTAATCAAAACCTTTAATCGAGACGCATCAATGGAAACTTATTTACCTCTTTTCAAAACTATATTTGCCGATTGGATGCAATTGACAACTAATGAACCCTTATATGCTGGCGCACTAACATTTATCACTTGGCTCCTAACTGCCGGTCTTTATAGCATTAGGATTGCCTTTTTAAACAAACAATCTACTGCCAGAGAAAATGCTCGAATTGATGCCATCGATCAACTTAGCGCTGCCCAATTACAAGCGCAAGATTTTCAACAACAACTCGTTGAAAATGCCGAACAACTAAAAATAAACCAAGAATTGGCTAAAAATGAAACACAACGTGCGGCAAAACTTGAGGATCAGTTAAAGGATCGCAACAAACAAATAGCCGCTGTTATCCAATCTTTCTCAACTAGCTTTGATCTTGGTGAACGCCCATTACCTATAAGCGAAGACATTAAAGCCGAAAGCTTATGGCAACAATTTGATAGAACTATCAATTTATTCATCTCACGACTACGTAACGAACAACAAGCTAAAACTGAATTACAAACAGCTCTTCAAACGGAAACACTTAAAAGCACTGAAAATGAAGCCGTCATATCGACATTGCAAGCAGGCATAGCAGCCCAAACTATTAAGATATCTAATTTAGAACTTCTATTGGAAGAGCAAAAAAACACCCTACAACAGCAGCAGCAAGAACATGCACAATTTGTTTTAAATCAAAACTTGATTAATAAACAAGCTGAAGCAGTTCTTAACAATACACAAACACAATCAAGCATCGATGTAATTAATATCCAACCGCCTGTTAATGAGATTGCGCCCCCCCCATCTGAAAGCATTGTTCCGGTTGAGCCCATCATCGACCCCATATCTACACCCATAAAAACAATTGCTACTGAATTAACAGAGAGTGTTGAAATCACCGAACTTCCACCTATTAAGTCATCCAATGACCAACTAGGCAAACTCAAGAACCTTTTTGGGAAAACCTTGAAAAAAACAACACATGAAATCACTCAAGATCAACAAACTGATGCAACTCCCGTTACCACCCTTTACGAACCTTTATCTACGCCAATAAAAATAGCGACTACTGAATCAACAGTTAGCACTGAAATTACCGAACTACCAACTGTTAAGCCATCCAATGACCCACTAGGCAAAATCAAGAACCTTTTTGGAAAAACATCTAACAAAACAACAAGTACCACATCTGAAATTATTAAAGATCAACAGACTGATGTACTCATTGAACAACCACCAATAGAAATAGAACCAGCTACTATTAAACCAACTAAAAGCCCGCTTAAGAAAATAAAATACTATTTCGGTGAAGCAAAAAAAAGCACAGAAACTAAACCTGAAGTTGCTGAAACACCCTCTGCACCAGTAGAGATTGAACCAGAGCCAAACAGCTCAGCTAAATTTTCATTTGGCAAACTTAAAAGTCTAATTAGTAAATTGCCATAAGATTTTAATTAGATAATGCGTAATAACACCACACTAGCGTAACGCGTGATAGCGTTACCGGCGATGCTAGTGTGTATGCCGGAAACGCTCAACTCGCTTACACTAGCAAAGTGCATAGGATGATGTGCCGACGTTAGGAGGCGCATCATTCATGAAATATCCGAGCGAGCATTGAGTTCAAGGCTTCGATCATGGCGGATTGCTTACGCGAATCCGCCTTACAGGTTACATACTGATCAATGATTTTTGGCGGCTAGTTGGGCTTTTAATTGTTCAATTTCAATTAAGGCTGCCTGCTTTTCTTGTAATGCTAGCATTTCACTCCGCTGTGCTGCCTCTTTCTCCAGCCGTTCTTGCAGTAAAGCTCTATTTGTCAGCTCTAGTTCAAGCTGAATACTGCGTTGTTCACGCAAATATTCTTGCCGCGCTTGATATTGATAATATTGTTGTTCTTTTTCTGAAAAGGTGGTTAAGGTATTCATGGCTTGTTTCATCTCCTGGGTACTCATCCAATCCGGCAAGGCCGTGTCGTTTAGTTGTTCGCCGTCTTTGAAGAATTTTAACCAGCGCTGATCTTCGGTTTCAATACGGCTGGCATCAAACTTATTCAATTCCAATAACCAAATACCGCCGTGACGATTAAAGGCGCGGCCTTGATCGTCACGCATCTTGTTATGATGCGCATAGTCTTTGTCCTCGGCAAGTAGGTTTTCGGCCAGCAACCATATAGAGTAGGTGAGGCTGAGTTGACCATAGTCTTGCCCGCTTTTTAGCTGTTGACTGTAAATGTCAGCCCAGTTGTAAATGATGCGCGAGGACAAATGACCGTAACTGGTCAGTTGAATTCAACTTGATAGAGTTGTTCGAGACAGTCTTTGTCTTTAACATCGACAATACTGAGTTTATCGCTCAAAAATTCTTTATCGTTGTAAGGTCTACCCAAACCAACGGTTCGGTGAGCTCTTGCGCCAAAAAGGCATTGAGAAAGTGGATCAGCAAATTACGGTTTTCATCGCTGCCCAGTAATGCTTTAAAGACACAGTCAATCTTGGGATCAATGGCATGTTGCATGGGCGGATGCTTGAAGTAAACTGGAAGTTTGATTGTAGAGTGCTTTTATTTGGGGAGCAATGATTTTTTGCGTTGTAAACCGTTACCCCAAAAATATATGGCAAAAGACAAGACTTGATTCCATTTTTCGTTCGATATAAACAAACCGCCAATAAATGGAAAACATCAAACATAAAAAGTCCTGCTAGGAAATATACTAGCGCGCATCGGCTTCAAGGCTTTGATCATGGCGGATTGCTTGCGCGAAGCCGCCTTACGGGTTTAAATTTTAGATTGCTTTCTATAGCACTTAGTACCATAATTTTCGCCCTGAGGTAAGTCTATTGGAAATTTATAAAACTCGCATCTTCCATCGATGGGCGAATGATGAAGGTTTAACTGACACAGCAATATGTGATGCTGTTAAAGAAATGCAAAAAGGCTTATTTGATGCTGATCTTGGTGGCGAACTCTTTAAAAAGCGCATAGCCAAACAAGGTAAAGGCAAAAGTGGTGGCTTTAGAACCTTGCTGGCGACTAACAGAGGTGATAAATGGTTCTTTATATTCGGCTTTCAAAAAAATGAACGCAGTAATATCGATAAAGATGAAAAAGAAGCCTTGAAGAAATTAGCCAGCCAACTTCTTTCATATAACAACGAACTTTTAAATAAAGCGATTAAAGCAAAAGAATTAATTGAGGTTATTTGTAATGAGAAAAACTAAATCTGCAATTCTTGATGCGGTACACGAAACAGCAAAAAGTTTACATGAGGCCGGCGTTATGGATAAAACCACTATGCGAGAGTTTGATAGCCTTTGCCTTCCACCTATAGCTAAACTCCAACCTGATGAAATAAAACAAGTACGAGAATCTGCAAAGGTTAGCCAAGCAGTATTTGCGACTATTCTTAATATCAGTGTTTATACTGTTCAAAAATGGGAATCAGGCGATAAAAAACCTACAGGTGCTGCCCTTAAGCTTTTGCATATGGTAAAAGATAAAGGCTTAACGATAGCTTATTGACGATAAGCCTCTCTTTATTAAGTCCGTAAGTTGTAGCACACACGCAAGAATGAAAACAATCGAAAAAAAACCTCACGAGTAAGCATACAAGTGAAAGTCAGTTTATCGCTCCGTTTGTGGTGGATTGCTAGCGCGAATTCACCCTACGCAAATATTCCGTACAGATTAAACCGCCGTACGGCCGTAGGCTGAATCAAATAGATCTTCTTGGATAGGGACAGGTTTTTTCTTTTGCTCTTCATGTATCCTTATAAATTCATCTGGGCATGAAAGAGCTAAATCTATAAGCTCTCGCTTAACAAGTGCCTTATAAAGAGCGGCAGATGCAGCCTGACAATTTATCGATTTATCAGGATTGAACTCAATATCAGAAAATCCGTCGTATTCCAATAATTTCTTAGCAAGACTAGGATTTTGTCGAAGTGCCGTTAAATAGAGCCAGTCGTAGAAAGCTGTTTGTGGCGTCAATGGCCAATCAAAATTTGCATATCGAAATGCTAACAGGTATCCAGACTCCTTTAATCTTTTGTCCTGTTTTGCTTCCCGTGACATTTTCTGATAAATATCTATATATGGGCCTCCTTGAGTGAACACTTTACTACCTTGGAAAAGCACCTCGACTGAAGCCTCAATACCATTTTGCATTTCGAGCATGAGATTAAAGGCGCTTAGCCTAACGCCAAGTTCGTTTTCAGATTTACTGGAAATTTCGAGAATATTTTCTAAACCGCTGGTCTGTTTGGCTACGTCGTGTAATGAGCGAATAGATTTTTGCTTTTGACTTTTAGACATTCCTGGATGCCAAGTAAACTCAATCGGTATAGTGATAACCATTAGGTTGCCGCTCGATTTTGGGACGAAAATAGGTCGTTTAGCCATAATTAGAATAAGTTAGAAAGGGTAATCAAATTGTTATTATTAGGAAATGGGTTCAACCGGACATGATGACTCCAATGTTCATAATCACTTCTCCATCTAAATAGTTCCGGACGTACTTCTATCTGAATATCACTTAAGTTGTTCAACCGACTTATATCACACGTATTCTGCACGGCAATCATGCTAATGTAACAACTAGGTATTTCATTTCTAACCATAACCTCTGCTTGGGGATCAGTCGTATAATACTCAGGTATATCGACTCGATGCTCAACATGACCGAACATATCCTCGAAAGCCTTAACAGATGACCATCTTTCGTCCCCAAACATTCTTATTCCGAAGCTTGCCGCGTTAGTCAAAATGAATTTGCATTCCAATTCCCACAATGCTTCTATCCGTATTAACAAAACTACCCAGCCATCAACATCTTTAAGTGTATTTCTTTTTGTATAGAACATCTTGTAATTAGGAAACTTAACTGAAATTGAGATCCAATCCAGCCACCCATCAGAGCGACGTTCATCTGTAAAAATAAAATTATAGCCAGCGAGAGCGTTCCTAGATTGTAGCCCATTCTTAAGAATGGAAGCCAAATTACTTAAGGGAGTAAAATGCACCAAATACGGTATTTGCCGTGCATGAACACGGGCACGTATCTCTTCTAGACGTTTAGCCTCTAAATTCTGTTTTCTCTCCAGCTCTTCTGTGCGCTGATGATCAAGAAACGCTTCATATTCTTTCTGTCTTCTGCAATCTTCCTCTACTCTTTGCTTTTGTCGATTCTTGAATTGGAGAACCATCATTCTTGAGTACTCGTGTTCTCGCTCAATCTCAAGCTTTTCATATATTGGCTCAAGTAATTGTTCAAGATTTCTTTGTTGAAAAACGCTCTCTTGTCGATCCTCAGACTCTATCTGAGTGATGATGGTTTTGACAGATAACTCAGCCTCTAACAACGAGTGATCAATTAATTTTTTACGGGAGTACAATTTGTCGGCAATTTTTCTGTGTAGGTTTATTGCCTCAGCCGTAATCTCTACTTCTTTTTTTTGGGCAGCGATAAACCATTCATTGTTCTCTGCTATTTCATATTCGATCTTTTCTAGTCCTTGGACAAGCGCCTGTTTGGCAATCTCGACTTCTTCTAGGCGTGAATATCTCCCCTGTTCTCGCTTCAAAGTATATTGGCGCATAACCCCCATAATTTGCTTTCTTTCATCGGGGGGTAGCGAATCGAATAAATCTTTTGCGTTGAATTTTGAGTGTTGCGTATGCATCTGGTTATTTTGCATTAACAAAGTCCGTAAGTCGTAGGGCGGATTCGCGACAGCAATCCGCCGCACACACGCAAGATCGAAAACAATCGAAAAAAACCTCACGAGGAAGCATCCAAGTGAGGGTTAGTTTATCGCTCCGTTTGTGGTGGATTGCTAGCGCGAATCCGCCTTACGGGTTATAACCGCGCTCCGGTTGAGCGCCATGTTAGGGTTCATTTTTCACTTAGCTACCTAACAACACTAACTTGTTGTAACAAATTGAGATATTGAGCTAAAGATGGGCATTGAGTAGAGTCTTTAACATCCATTAGCTGTTTTGTGAAATGTCCACGCATCTTGCACCTTACAAACGGGCTGGGTTGCTCACTAAGTTCAAAAGGTAAGTAAGCTACGTCAGATCGTTCAAGTTCAGTGGCTCTATTTTCAATTAACAGGAGAACGTCTATTTCAGCTTGGCGCAATGCTTCGGACATTACGAAGTCGACATTAACTGTACCTAGTTCCGCTGGGAAGCCACTACTGGAAATATTAACTTGACCTGTTCTAAGGGCCATAGGATGTGCTGAACAAAGTGAAGCCCATCATTCATGGATGATGCGCCTCCTAACGTAGGCACATCCTATGCTCTACATGACTCAGCCCAACATCAATCAACTATCAAATTAACAGGCTCCGTCCATACTCCTGCGCCTGCACTACCAATACCGCGTACACGCACCCAATAAGCTTGTCCGGGTATTAGACCTTCTAACAGAATATGGGCGGCGGTTAATGAGGTCATGGCATGACGCCAGTTGGCTTCGATCGCAGGATCGTTTTCGGTGATTTGCACTTCATAACTGCCGGCACCTAGCAGTTTGGCAATGTGAATATCAAAGCTGCCGCTTTTTGCGCCATGGGCAACCCGAAAATCATTGGGTGCAGCTAAGATGTCGGCGCTACCACCGCGCACTACGTCTTTGCGTAGCTCATAGCCGGTCGTGGCGAGTATATGAGTATCGCCTTGTGCTACCATTTCCAGATAAGGAATTAAGCCTTTTAATAGGTCGGTGAGTGCTAATCTTGCGCTATTGCGCAGGGCTATTTTAAGCATGTCATGAGTGAGAGCGGCATGATAGTTGTCCAGATACGCCGTGTAGCTGGCTGTCAATTGCGCTAAGGTGGC